>NZ_CALKTQ010000326.1 GCF_937997465.1 uncultured Campylobacter sp.
AAAGACGAGTTAAACAAGCAAGCCGTAAGCAACATTAACTACTTACTCCAAATTCAACCAAACGAACTAATGAACGCTTACGATTTTTTGTATAAGGTAGTAACTCGCCTTTATATTCATAATAACGCCTTTATCTTGATAGATGAGGACGAAACGGGTATCAAAGGTTTTTATCCTATCGATGCGACCAACGCAGCCTTTTTGCAGGATGGACGCGGAGAGCTTTATATTAGGTTTATCGCTAAAGACGGGGAGTTAATCCAAAACTACAAAAATATTATTCACCTAAGACGTCATTTTAATAGCTCTAAATATTTCGGCGACAGCAACGATGCGATCAACAATACCTTAGATTTGGCTCATACTCAAAACGAGGGGCTAAATACTGCGATAAAAGCCGGAGCTAATATTAGAGGCATTATGAAATACGAGCAGGTATTGCCCGATGCTGAAATGACAAAGATGCGCGAGCGGTTTATAAAAGACTTTTTAGGCGTGTCTAATAACGGCGGCGTAGTGGTAACAGACGCCAAAAGCTCGTTTCTACCGATCGAGAGCAAGCCAGTAAGCATAGACGATAAACAGCTAGCTGCGATAAAAAATAAAATTTACGACTATTTGGGCATTAGTGAAAATATCGTAAAGAGCAATTACAACGAGAACGAATGGGGAGCTTTTTACGAGAGCGTCATAGAGCCTTTGGCCGTGCAGATGAGCTTAGAATTTACTAGAAAGATTTTCACCCAAAGAGAGATTAAATTTAAAAACTATATTACATTTGAGAGCGGTAGACTTCAATTCTCAAGCAACGCCACTAAAATAAATTTGATTTCCGAGCTTATGCCTTATGGGCTGCTTAGTATAAATCAGGCATTAGAAATTTTAAATCTGCCGGCCGTGCAAGACGGAGATAAGAGACTTCAAACGCTTAACGTAGTAGATGCGGACAAAGCTAATAAATATCAGGTAGGAGAGTAAAAATGAAAGAAATCAGAAGTTGCGAGATCAAGGCGAGCGAGGATATGATACTAACGGGCTTGCCGATAGTTTTTAACCAAACGGCCACCATAAACGATAGCGGGCTAAGCTACAACGAGGTTATATTGCCGACTGCGCTTGATGGGTGCGATCTAAGCGACACGAGGCTTTTATACAACCACGATAATTCAAAAGTGCCGCTAGCAAGAACTCCAAAAACGATGAAATTTAATAAAAGCTCGGCAGGGCTTGAAATGATAGCTACTTTACCCGATACGGCGGAAGCCAAATCGATATACGCCGCTGTAAAGCGCGGAGACTTAACGGCAATGAGTTTCGGCTTTAAAGTAAGCGAGGGCGGAGACAGCTACGACAGAGCGAGCAATACCAGAACTATTCATAAGATAGACAAGGTATATGAGGTTAGCGTAACGCCATATCCTGCATACAGCGCGACAAGCGTAGAGGCTAGGAGTAGGATAAACGCTTTTAACGACGACGAGCGGACAAAAAAGCTTATCGAACTAAACAACATAATTTTACACTAAAGGAAAAACGATGAAATTTAATACCGTGGCGGAAGCCTTTAACCACTACAAAACAAAAACCCTAAAAGAAATTGAAGCTAGAGCGCAGGAGATCAAACAAGAGATCAACACTAACGCCAATATCGATATGAATGAGATAAATATCGAAATCGACGGGCTAAAAGAAGCTAAAGCGCATCTAGGCGAAAAGCAGACTAGAAGCAAAGAGGACGGGTTAAAAGAGCTTGACAATATGAGCTTTGAGGTAAGAAGCGCAGAGCCAAAAGACGTATTTGGTACAAACGAATACAAGCAAGCTTTTTTCAAAACCTTACTAAATCAACCGCTAAACGCGACCGAACAAAGAGCTATGAATGCGGCGCAGATGGAGCTAAGAGCGTCTGGCTTTGCAAGCCTAAGCAATGTCGCAGGCGTAATCCCTACATCTACGCTAAACGAAGTAATAAGTAAGGCTAGAACGCAAGGCGGCACGATCGGAGTTTCGCGAGGCTTTGCGATGCCGTGTAATATGGATATACCGGTAGGAACTCCAACTGCTAAAGCCAGCTGGCACACAGAGGGCGCGGACGTGAGCGAGGAAAGACCGGATATTGCAATAGTTAATTTTAAAGCTTACGAGATAATGAAAGTCTTTTCTCTATCGGTAGCCGCCTCAAAAATGAGTATATCGGCATTTGAGGCTTACATCATAGAAGAACTTCAAAGCTCGGTAATGAATTGTATCTCGGATGCACTTATCAACGGCACGGGAACTAATCAGGGCAAAGGCGTATTAAGCGGTATATCTTGGGTAAAAGACAGCAACCACTTTGAATTCAAAAAAGCCGGACTAACTTATGCCGACGTGGTAAAAGTAGCGGGAGCGTTAAAGCGAGGCTATGCGTCAAACGCTAAATGGGTGATGAGCAACGCAACGCTATTTAATCTATTCTACAGCCTAACCGACACAAACGGACGCCCAATATTCGTGCTTGATCCAAAGAGTGAGAACGTAGGTAAAATATTAGGCTTTGAGGTTATCGTGGATGACTACATGGCAAACGATAACGTAATATTCGGAAACTTTGACTACCTAGGCTACAACCTACCAAGCGGCATAATGCTTGAAAGCTCAACGCAGTCAAGCTTTAAGTCCGGCAAGATAGATTATAGGGCTTTGGCAATAGCTGACTGCAAGCCGATAGTAGACGAAGCCTTTATCAAGCTATCAAGGGCGGCGTGATGATAGAGGTCGCGGAAGCTAGAGAGTGGCTAAGGCTCGACGGCAACGAGAACGACGAAATAATAAAGGGGTTGCTAAATGCAATCCCTGATTATATCGAGGTAAGCACCGGGCTAAACAAGCAGGCGCAAGAAAAAGAGCCGCTAGCCAAACAGCTAAGTAAATTTATCTTGATACTTTGGTACAACGCCGAGCAAAGCGAGAGTGAGAAGCTAAGCAAGGTTATAGATAATCTCTTAAAAGCGTTATCGCTCAAAGCCAGGTTTAGTAGATGAGAAGCATTGATAATAAATTCTATCAAAGCCAAAATTGGAAAAAGACGCGCAACGCTTACTATATTTCTCAGAACGGAATATGCG
>NZ_CALKTQ010000327.1 GCF_937997465.1 uncultured Campylobacter sp.
TAGAAAATTAAACTTTTAATTTAAATATCAGTTTAATTGCGCTATAGTTTCACTATTCAATTTCATCACAAGGAGTACCATTATGGGAACCAGAAGAGAACACGACTTCATAGGTGAGCTAGAGATAGCTGATAACGTATATTACGGCGTACAAACATTTAGGGCGCTTGAGAATTTCCACATGAGCGGACGACAGCTCAAAGACTATCCGTATTTTGTAAAAGCATTTGCCCAAATCAAAAAAGCCGCAGCTCTGGCAAACAAAGAAGTTGGCGTTCTAGACGCGCAAAAAGCCGACGCAATCGCAAAAGCGTGCGACGAGATAATTGCGGGTAAATATTTAGATCAATTCGTAGTAGACATGATTCAAGGCGGTGCGGGCACTAGCACCAATATGAACTCAAACGAAGTCATCACAAATATCGCGCTTGAGAGCCTAGGACACAAAAAAGGCGAGTATCAGTACCTACATCCAAACGACCACACAAACCTCGGTCAAAGCACCAACGACTCTTATCCAAGCTCGATTAAAGTCGCTGCTTATGCGAAATTAACCGACCTTCTAAAGGCTATGGAGCTACTAAAAAGCGAGCTAGAGGCTAAAGCAAAAGATTTTAAAGACATCATCAAAATGGGTAGAACCGAGCTAGAGGATGCCGTGCCTACCACTCTTGGCAACACATTTAACGCATTTGCAAGCTACATCAAAAGCGATATCGAAAAAATCACCGCAGCAAGAGAGACTATGGCTGTGCTAAATATGGGTGCAACTGCGATCGGAACGGGCATCAACTGCCATCCTGATTATAAAGCGGCTATTCATAAAATTTTGAGCCAAATCACCGGTGTAAATTTCAAACCTGCCGATGACTTCATCGCAGCTACTCAAGACACTGCAGATTTCGTTCACGTTAGCGGCGCGCTAAAAACAGCTGCCGTTCGCCTAAGCAAGATCGCAAACGACTTAAGACTAATGAACTCAGGCCCAAGATGCGGTCTTGGCGAGATAAATTTACCTCAGATGCAGCCTGGTAGCTCCATCATGCCTGGTAAAGTAAACCCGGTCATCGCAGAGGTCGTAGGCGAGGCGTGCTACGAGGTAATGGGTAACGACGTAACTATCATGCTTTGCAGTGAGAGAGGCGAATTTGAACTAAATGCGTTTGAGCCTGGCATCGCTTATGCGCTATTTAACTCTATCTTTATCCTTGAAAACGCGATGAAAACTCTAGCTGAAAAAGCTATCAGAAAGCTAACTGCAAACCCTGAAGCATGCTTAAAATCAGTGCTCGGCTCAGTCGGTATCGTAACTGCGTTTAACCCGTACATCGGCTACGAAAAATCTGCAAGCATCGCTAAAGAAGCGCTGCAAACAGGCAAAGCCGTAGGCGATATCTGCTTAGAGCGCGGATATTTGAAAAAAGAGGAGATAGACAAGATCCTAGAACCTAAAAATATGTTAAACCCTCACATGGGTAAATAATTGAGCAAAAGTCTTAAAGCGCCGAGGTAGAATTCGGTGCCTTTTAAATTTAGTAAGTGAAAAACAAAATCTAATACAAGGAGTTTTCCTATGGATATAATGCTGATTTTACAGATTATAGTCCTACTCGGAGGTATCTACCTAGGCGTTAGGCTAGGCGGAATGGGCGTAGGTTACGCCGGTGGTCTTGGTGTCGTTATTTTGGCGATGCTCGGTATGAAAGTGGATATGAAAGATATCCCGATGGACGTTATTTTAATCATCGCGTCCGTTATTTCAGCCATCACTGCGATGCAAGTCGCGGGCGGACTTGATTATTTGGTTCAGGTCGCATCTAAAATTTTGCGCAAGAATCCAAAACAAATCAACTATCTAGCGCCTATCGTTACGTATCTACTTACGATACTAGCGGGCACCGGTCACACTGCGTTTTCTATGATTCCGGTTATCGTAGAGGTTGCTAAAACGCAAAACATCAAACCTAGCGCGCCTCTTGCGCTTTCGGTCGTTTCATCTCAAGTAGCGATCACCGCTAGCCCTATATCTGCGGCTTTTGTTGCTATGACGGGTGTTTGCGAGCCTCTTGGCGTTAGCTATCCGATGCTGCTTTTCATCTGCATATCTACTACTTTTGTAGCTATGATCGTTACAGCCTTCATCGTAAATAAATTTTACGATCTTGACCTCTCAAAAGACCCTATCTATCAAGACAGACTTGCTAGAGGCGCTGTTTCTGAGATAAAAGAGGTAGAGTATCAAGCTCTAAAACCTTATGCAAAAAGATCGGTTGCGATATTTGCTATCGGCGTTTTAGTCGTCGTTTGCTATGCGCTCGTTATTTCAAAGAGCCTTGGCATTGTGGAAAAACCTATCCTTTCTAGAGACGCTGCTATCATCAGCTTTATGCTTACTATCGGCTTCCTTATCGCTACGCTTTGTAAGGTCGACACTAGCAAATTGCTTTCGACTAGCACCTTCCAAAGCGGTATGAATGCGTGCATCTGCGTCATCGGTATCGCATGGCTAGGCACTACTTTCGTTAACGGCCACATCGATAGCATCAAAGAGGTAGCTAAAAACGTCGTTACGCAGTATCCGTTTATATTAGCCGTCGCGCTGTATTTCCTAAGCTGCTTGCTATATTCTCAAGCCGCAACCACTCGCGTTATGATGCCTGCGGTCGCTGCTGCGCTAGGTATGACTACACCTGAAAACTCAGGTCAAATTTGGATCCTAGTCGCTTCGTTTGCCGCTGTTTCTGGACTATTCGTACTTCCTACGTATCCTACGACTTTGGGCGCTATCGCTATGGACGATACCGGTACGACAAGAGTCGGTAAATTTGTATTTAACCACTCATTCTTCGTACCTGGCACCATCATGGTTGCTCTTTCGGTTGCGCTAGCATTCCTCATCGCTCCTGTTCTTCTCTAAGAATTTTGAGCCAAATTTAGCCGAGACTTCGCTCTCGGCTTTTTTAAATTTAAGGACTTTTTCATGAAACGAATCGGAATTTTGGGCGGCATGGGACCGCTAGCTACGATAGATCTGTACGCCAAGATCGTAGAACTCACAAACGCCGCAAAAGACCAGGATAATATCCCCATCGTCATCGATAACCACCCGCAGATCCCCGACCGCACGGCGTATATCCTGCACGGAGGCGAGGATCCGTTTCCTTTTATGAAAGAGTCCGCAAATAGGCTCAAAAATGCTGGCTGTGAGGCTATCTGCATAGCTTGCAACACGGCTCACTTTTTTGCCAAACGTCTAACCGACGAGTGCGGCGTAAATATCCTGCACATCGCTAAAATCGCGACCGCGTCGATAAAGTCGAATTTCCCGCACGCTAAAAAGATCGCCGTCATCGCCACTACCGGCACGACCGCGGCTAAAATTTACGAAAACGAGCTGATCGCCGCAGGTCTAGAGTGCGTAAAAATCCCGGAAAATTTGATGACAAACATCATGGACTGCATTTACAAGGGCGCAAAAGCAAACAAGCTAAAAGAGTACGTTGAGCTCTTTAACGACACGATCGCGGCTATCGAGGCCGACGCATATATCGCGGCTTGCACGGAGATACCGCTGTTTTTGCCGTATGCGACGAAAAAAGATAAATTCGTAGATGCCACTCTTGAGCTTGCTAAAGCAGCCGTCAAATTCGGCCTAGAAAAATAATCAAATTTGCGTCTAATCGGCGCAAATTTACCCCCTCTTAAAACAAATTTTTATAAAATCCAAGCTAAATTTAAAGGATAAACGATGAAATTTGGCGAATTTAAAAATGCAAAAACTTTGAGCCTGGCAAGCCTGCTTTGCGAGCAAAACCCGCAGCTAGCAGAGCTGATAAAGCAAAATGAGTTTTTATATATTTCTTGCTTTGAGGATAAAATTTTAGGCGCCGAAAACCTCGTTCGCTGCGAGATCGGCTCGGCTAGCTATGTGCTAGCTTTGCTTTGTAAATACTCGTTTGACGCGGCTAAATTTGACAAGCAAACGCACGAATATTTTGAGGGGCTTGACGAAGGATATCTAAGCGGCGAGTGCAACGTCGGCGAGGAGGAGTTTGAGCAGATCGCGGAGTTTTTAAACGGATGCGAAAATATCGTGATCGATAGCTCCTTTTTGGCCCATGCTGACGCGAAAAATATATTCGAGTTTTTGCAAATGCTCGGTAAAAACGTCGTTTTGGCCGATGGCGAGCAGGGCGAGTTTAAAACGGACGGCGAGCTAATGCCGCTAAAAGAGCCCGAGAGCTTTGACGGTAGCGTCGTGTTTTTTATGGATGAGACGGACGGGTCAAATTTACATGGCGAGGTAAAAGAGCTAATCGGCTCGGCGTCGTTTGCCGCGGCTGCGAAGGTAAAAGACGGCGATATAGTGAGCGTGAAGGCTAATGGCGCCGACGTTGTGGCCAAATTTAAGCTAGAGCCGCAGATGAAGGGCACGGTCGCGCTTTGTAGGGCGAAATTTAGCGGATACGCCTTTAAGCTGGTTAAAATCGTAAAAACGGCGCAGTAGCTAGCAATTTGGCGGATGGATTTATCCGCCGAGGCGCGCTACACTAAATTTAATCTCAAAACTCGGCGTTATAACGTCAAATTTGACTCATAGAGCATGGTTTTTGGATGGAGGGGCGGGTAAAATTTGGCTGCCGAACTAAAAAAATTAGCCCGCCAACCGCGCTCTTTAAAATCAAAATTCTATCGGTATGCCAAAGTTAAATTTAGGCTAAATAAAATTTTATCCTAATGCGCGAGATTTAGTAAAAAAATCGCCTCAAAAGCGCGTAATATTCGCTTTTATAGCGCTTTTTAAACGAAAAAGGGTATAATGGTCGCATGAGAAAATATTTTTTGCTTTTTTTACCGATTTTGGCGTTTTCTTTTAGCCTGAGCGTAAATTCGGGCGCAGAGGACAGCAGGCCCTACACAGTGATAAACATCAGCGACGAGAAGGAATTCGTCTGCAAAGAGGAGATCCTTGCCTACGACCGCAAGCTTTATTTTTGCGACATCGCTAGCGGCGCACTGCCGAAGGTCGACGATAAAATTTTAGCCCTGGCTGAAGTGAGATTTCGCGAGGAAAAGAGCGGCATGCGCGTCTATGTCGTACCGCGTGCGAACTCCTGCCTGATCTCATCTAGCGAGCCTCTCTACGGCGCATCCTCCGTGCCGTTTAGTAAAAACGGCGGCGCAGCCAAACGTCACGCCATCGTGATAGATCAAAATTTAAGCGAATTGAAAAAACAAACAAACGCGGGGATAAATTTCGCCCCGATATTTGAGCAGATGACTGCGCCTAGCGTCGGACCGCTCGATCTAAACAAAGCCCCGATAGAAAGCGGCGATAGTAACGACATAAATATGTACCTGGATGTGAAAAAAAGTTACGACGCCAAGCGCTACGACGACACGATAAGCACGACGCAAACGGCGCTACGCCGCTATCCAAATAGTATCTTTGCCAGCGAGTTTTTGCTATACAGACTGCGTGCTTTGGATAAAATTTTAGACTCACAAAATAGCTTCGAAGGTCTTGGCGCAGCAGACGTTGCTAGCGAGGGGCGCGCGTGGATGAGGCGGTTCGTGTCGGACGAAAACTACCCTGAGGTGCTCTATCTCGTGACCAAAGCCTACCTCAGGCAGGAGCTCGTTAGCGACGCGAACTACACGCTAGATATCCTCATGAACGAGCATCCAAACTCAAATTTTACCAAGCTAGCCGTCCTTGAGTTTGCCGACAGGCTCTACGTCACGGGCAGGCAGGATGAGGCGGTAAAGATGTACGAGGACGTGCTATACTCGGCGCAGACGCTAGACGTCGCTAGCCGCGCGGCTCTGAGCCTCGTGCAGGGCAGCATCGACAAGGCCAAATTTGACCGCGCCAAGGACTTTATGCTCAAAATTTTAAACAAAAATCAAGAGTACCTGCTAAACGACGCGTCCAAGCTAACGACGCTGGCTGGGGTATTTCACGAGAAAAATATGGACGATATCGCCGCGAGAATTTATGAAATTTTACTCGCTCGTCTAAATAAAAACGACGACGAGTACGAAACCGTGCTGAAAAATCTAGGCATCGCGCTAACGGGCACGCCCGATACGCAAAAAGCATACGAATACCTAAAAAGATACCAAAACGAGTTTGCGGACGGGCAGTACGCCGCCGCCGTGCAAAATGCGCTAGATAAGCTATTTTTCGCCAGAAACGACGAGAGCAACGCGACTAAACTACACGAGCACTACGACGCGCTCATAGATAAATACGGAAAAACGGACGTCGGCGCCAAGGCGCTAAAAGAGCAGGTCGCGCTCTATCTAAAAGAGCGCAAATTTGACTCCGTCCTGCGCTATACCCAGGCCGTGCGCGATCTAAACGATACGGACGCAAGCGCCGTTTTAGCTCAGGCTGCGCTAAATTTAGCAGATGAAGCCATCCGTCAAAACGACTGCGCTACGGCTGTAAATTTGACCGAAAACTACGGCGTAGGCGAGAAAATCGGGGCTAAATTTAAACTATTTGACTGCTATATGCGCCTCTCTCGCTTCGCTGCCGCGCACGAGCTCGCCTCGCAAAATATCCTTGCGCCAGACATGCTCGACCGCGTGGAGTGGCTCATCAAGCTAGCCTCCGTTTTGATAAAGACGCAGAAGTATAACGACGCCTTGCGCGTGGCCGACGAAGCCCTGGCTGTCGCGTCCAGGCAGGAGTACGCCGACGTTTCGCCCGTGCTTTTTTATAGATTTGAGGCGCTGATGGGACTGGGCAGGCTCACTGATGCTGCTGCAACGATAACGGCCGTCGAGACGCTACGCAAAAACGACTTTAAGGTCATCGAGCTCTACGACCGCATGGCTGAGGCGACGTACGGCGCGAACGACTTTTTAAACGCGTCGGTTTACGCCAAAAAGGCGATCGACCTACAAAAACGCCTGCATATCGCCACATTTAGCCCGAAAATCGACTTTGAGTACATCGGCTCGCTAAGCAAGCTGGATAGACTAGGCGAGGCTCTGGACGCTGCGCGAGAGCTCGTAGATACGCGCCTAGATCCCGAAAACAGGCTGCGCGCGCTAGCTCAGATCTCGGAAATCTACATCAAGCTAAAACGCGAAAGCGAAGCAAAGCCGTATCTGCAAGAGTGCGTCGGCTCAAATCTGCAAAGCTCGTGGAAGGCTATCTGCGCCGAGCAGATGAAGCTCGTGGAGTAATTTATCCTTTTGCTTTTAAACTCGCTCAAATTTAGCCGGGAAGCTCAGGTTAAATTTGGGTTTGATCGCCGCAACTAGGCGGCGCGCTTTTAACCATTGCGCTAGGGCTTGGCTCGTGCAGGACGTGGCGCTATATTTTTATTCGCATATCTTTTTACGACAAACGAGTCAAATTTAAGTTCTTTTTCTTTGTTGTTGCTTGATTAAATTTGCCAAGCGGCGGCAAAACGTAAAATTTTCAAAACGTAGCTACGTTTTTGCTATCAAATTTAATCCCCAAATTTTGGCGCCTTACTACGTCAAATTTGATATAATTTCTAAAATAAGCACTTGTAAAAGGAGCTGGCCGTGAACGCAAAATTTCAAGCCGAGATGAGAGAGCTGGACGAGAAATTTGCCGCAATCTCTGAGGATGCAAAAAGGCGGTATGATAGGCATAGGTTTATCAGGCGGGCGACTATGACGTACTGGTCGTCGACGTTTGTCTTTTTTTATCTTTTTGCGATGTTGGTGCCGTATTTGAAATCATTTTTTGTAAACAACGGCATAGAATTGCCGCCTGAAATTTTTAGCTATATTCGGGGCGCCGTGAAGATAGTTGCGCCTATTTTCTGGACGATTTATGTTTTAAAACGAGATAAAACCAAGCGATACAGCTATCTTTTTGTGAGGGATCAGCGGGATAGCTTCCTGGCTTTTAGGATAGAAAATTTTGCCAGCATAGTCTTGATTTTATATCCGATTTTGCTTATTATCGGGTCGTTTTTTGTGAAGGATAGCGGCGGCGGATATGCGGCTTATGGATTTTTGTACGGCTTTGTCGTAGCTCCGATTTGCTTGCTTGTTTTTGCGATATGCTACTCTCGCAATAAAAGCTCATATGAGCCCGCACCCGAGGGTGCAGATCTTCGCAGGGAGTCCGGTCTAGCTCAAAGCGCAAAATCAGTAGAGGAAAGACTCGGCGAGCTAAACGACCTGGACGCGGAATTTGATCAAATACCTTGGGACCAAAAAAACCGTTACGACGTGCATAGGCTTATCAGGCGCGCTAGTATGGCATTTATCGGGTTTGGGCTTATGATCTCTTATTTTGCATATTTTTTAGGCAATGTTCTATACGGGCTCGTTTCTCTTGCTGCGATACTGATTTTGCCGTATTTTTTCACGAAAATTTACCTAAAAAGCTACCCTACGAAAAAATACAGCAAATTTTTCATAAAAAATCAGCGACTTTGCTTGATGATTTTTACGGTTGAAAATTTAGCTAGCATTGCTTTGATCTTGTATCCGCTTGTGCTCATAATAGCAGCTCTGATCGCTAGAAATGACGAAAAGACGATGAGCTTGCTTTTGAGCGGCTCAAACGTATTATCGGCTTGTCTGGTTATCTTTGCGGCATGCTATCTGTTTAACCGAAGTACGTATATACCAAAAGACGAAGAATAAATTTACCAAATTGTTCGCTCCGAAAATATCTTTGGTTGAG
>NZ_CALKTQ010000328.1 GCF_937997465.1 uncultured Campylobacter sp.
GGAAAAATTTCTGAAAAACGTAGTTGTCTTCGTTATTTGAGCGCGCCGAGCTAAAGCCCATGATCGAGTTTGGGCCGTATTTTGCGACGGTGGATTTAAATTTATCCGCAAGGAAATCATAAACCTCCTCAAAACTCACTTCTTCAAGCTCGCCGTGCTTGTCGTAGACGCCGTTTAGCTTTCTCATCATCGGTCGGCTTAAGCGTTTAGGAGAGTTTACGAACTCCCAACCAAACATTCCTTTTAGGCAAAGTTCGCCGTCGTTTACGTGGTGGTCTTTGCTAGGTTTGGCATCTACGATTCTACCGTTTCGCACGATAAGATCGATGCCGCAGCCCGTACCGCAATATGGACAGGTGGTCTTTACGATCTCTTCCATTTTCGCTCCTTTCTGGTATTACTGAAATTTATGAGATTATTATACAACGGCAAATATAAATTTAGTTTTAAAATTAGTATAATTTTTTAAGAATTATTTAAGTAATATGCAAATTTAGCATATTACTTTTTTGCTTTAAATTTTTATTTTTAGGGAAATTTTTAGGTATATGTTTAACACAATGTAAAATTTATTTAAAAATTATTACTTTTAAATGTATTTAGATGTATAATGGAGATAGAAAATCTTTTCAAGGAGCACCCATGAAAAATCTAGTTGCTTTTCTAGTTATCCTAGGTATCATCGGCGGTATCGCCATGAAGTATATTAACGCCTTTCCGGTACTCGACGAGACGGTCAAAGAGAAATGGGCTCAGGTGCAAAACCAATACAAACGCCGCGCCGATCTTATCCCAAATTTGGTAAAAACAGTTCAAGGCTACGCTAGCCACGAGGAAGGCGTATTTAAGGAAGTAACGGAAGCTAGAAGCAAGGCTTCTCAGATGACGATCGACGTTAGCTCGATAGACGATCCTGCTAAGCTAAAAGAGTTTGAAAACGCTCAAAAAACTTTAGGCGGCGCGCTATCTAGGCTAATGGCTATCACCGAGAACTACCCTCAGCTAAAAGCCGATCAAAATTTCCTCTCCCTTCAAAGTCAGCTTGAAGGTACGGAAAATCGCATCGCGGTCGCTAGAAAGGACTATATCGCAGCGGTCAAGGACTATAACATCGCCCTTCGCAAGATACCGGATAAGTTTATAGCCGCAATTTTTTATCCAGAGCTCAAAACTCGTGCGACGTTTGAAGCAAGCGAGTCCGAACAAAGCGCACCGGACGTATCTTTCGCCAAATAACCCAACCAAGGTACAAAAATGAAACGCATTTTATCTACTTTATTTTGCGTTTTTACGCTTTTAGGACTTACGGCTATAAATTTATCGGCAGCAGATAATGCTACTGAACAAAACAAAACCGTAAAACAAACCGCTACTCAAACATCAAATGAAAAGAGTTCAAATTTCCCTGCCTTAACCGGCAGGGTAGTAGATCAAGCAAGAGTACTAAGCCAGAGCACAAAAGACGAACTAGAAACATTACTAGCTACTCACGAAAACAACACCACTAATCAAGTAGTAGTAGTTACTATAGAATCTCTAGGTAACGCTCAAATAGAAGAGTACTCCATAGAACTAGCTAGACGTTGGGGTATAGGACAAAAAGGTAAAGATAACGGAGTAGTATTAGTAGTAGCTCCAAACGACAAACAAGTACGCATAGAGGTAGGATACGGCCTAGAAGGTACTCTAACGGACGCTCTTAGTAGCAGTATCATAAACTACTACATAATCCCTGAGTTTAAAAAAGGCGATATCCAAAACGGCATAAACATAGGCACGCAAAAGATCATCGCTCTACTTGATGGGGATGAGGGGGTTAAAAAGGAGATAGAAAAGCAAGATGAGACGCCTGTGGAAGCCTACGGGATAGTAGTTGGCATGGTGATGGTATTTGCTTCGGCTATTTTCGGCGCGGCAGCTCTGCGAATCGGAGCCAGCGCGACGCTATCGGGCTTTATCTCGGGCGTAGTTGCAGGGACGTTTGGTATCGAGGATCTGCTTGTTAGAGGCGCGATATTACTCGTTCTTTTTGTGCTGCTTTTTTATCTAATGCGAAATATGAAAACCGGCGGCAGCGGCCTGCGCGGAGGCGGCTACTCGGGAGGTTACGGCGGCGGTTCCGGCGGAGGCAGAAGCTCTTCTGGGGGCGGATTTAGCGGCGGAGGCGGAGGCTTTGGCGGAGGCGGAGCTAGCGGTAGGTGGTAGTTTGTCGCTTTAAAATTTGGCGTCAAATTTGGAGGACTTGCTTTAAATTTGACCCGAGATGCCGTTAATTTTGCTCGCTTTGCTAAATTTAGTTGTTGCCAAATTTGTAGCTCTTTAGGCGCGGTAGATAAGGCGCATAAATTTGACCTTATAATCTACCGCCGTCAAAAATACGCGCAAATTTTACCCGCCGCGCTCAAATTTGCCTTTAAATTTGTGAGTCAAATTTTGCACGCCACTATTAAATTTGCACCCAAATCCAAGCTCAAATCTCCCCCAAAATCTTTTTATAGTTACTAAAAATCGGCGAATCCTCGCCAAAATACAAACTCATCGCGCGCACGTAGCGATCGAGCGGATTTTGGATGCGATTTAGCGTGAGACGCTTGCAAAACGGCAGGTCGTAGCTACTTAAAATCACGCTAAAAGGCACGGGAAAATCGGTACCAAAAAGGATTTTGTCGTGGATTTTCGTTTGGGTTTTTAGATGCGGCAGAATGCGGGCCTTGTTTATGCAAAGCAGCGCCGAAACGTCGGCGTAAAGCCCGTCAAATTCGCGCAGCCAACGAAGTAGCGTGAAGTAGTTGGCGCCCAGTTTCTCAGGATCGCGCGAAAACATAGATAAAACGCCGTCGCTTGAGGCGCCCATGTGAGCGCAGACGATGCGGCAACCAAGATTTAGCGGGGATTTTAGCTGCTCGATGCTCTCAAGCGCCTTGTTTGACGCCAGCGAGTTTTCGTCGCCCACGTGGATCACTAGCGGTAGTCCAAGCTCGCTAAGTAGCCTAAAATAGGGCTCATAGCGCTTGTCGTTTAGATCCGTCTCCCAGTACGAGTGTAGCAGCTTGCCGCCCTTAAAGCCCATTTTGTGGTACTTTTCGATCAAATTTAACGCGTCTTTGCGGTTTGGATTTACGCTAAAAAACGGCACGACTTCGTTTGGATTTTGCTCGTAAAAGGCAAAAACCTCCTCGTTTGAGGCGCAGACGGTTTTGTCCTTGTGTACGAGATTTCCGCTCTCGTCAAATTTCGCATCGACGCCAAAAACCACCGACTTTTGGACGAAATTTGAGCTTTTAATCAGCCGCGCGAAGTTGCTTTTGTAGCCCTCAAAGCCGTTTTTTATAAGCTCGCGCCTGTTTATGTCGAATTTTTTGGCAAAAAACGCGAGTGCGAGTTTGTCGTAAAATCGGTCGAATTTCACATCCGCGCTAAGCAAATGCGAGTGGATATCGACGGTTTTTATCTGCGTTAAATTTGTGCTTTGCAAGCCGCTAAGTTCGCTCTCCCGCACGGCGATTTCGTTAAATTTACTCCGCGAAAACCCGCTCGAATTTGCTTCGTTTGCGGTTAAATTTACGCTCGTTTTATCAAATTTATCTTTGGCGTAAATTTGACTCGCGTTTTGGCAAAACCCGAGCGTTTCTGACGTAGCCGTCTCGCTCGCTCTTAGATTTGAGCTTAAATTTACCCGCGCGTTCTGTTTTGACGGCTCAGCGAGGTTTGCTAAATTTGTGCGAGTTAAATTTGTCTCCGTTTTACGAGCTATTAAATCAAAGCTTGCAGCGTTTGCTCGGGCCAAGTTTGTCGCCGTTTTTCCGTCTATCAAATTTGTACTAAAACCCAAAGCGTCCAAGCGCTCATTTGCGCGGTAAAAATCATCTCGAAACATCGTTTCTCCTTTTTAAAATTTGACGAAATCATAGCCTAAATTTTAAAAAGTGTCAAGTGGTGCTTTACGCTTTATGGTTTTCTAAGCTAAATTTGCGTAAGATTTCGTCAAATTTAACGAAAGGAAAGAGATGAGCTACAAGATGAGCGAGCTTTGCGAACTATCGCAAACGCCCAAATCAACGATACTCTTTTACGTAAAAGAAGGACTTTTGCCAGAGCCCGTGAAGGTAAAAGATAACGTCCATCAGTACGGCGAGGATACGCTTTTGATGCTAAATTTCATCAAATACGTCCAGAGTAACTTCCACCTCAGCCTTAAGGAGGTAAAGGCGCTCACGCAGCAAAAGGGCTTTAGCTTTAAGCGCTGCTACGAGGCGCTTTTTGATTCGCTCGATACCTTTATGGGGTCAAATTTCGCCCAGACGCTAAGCGCCGAGCAGGCGTGCGAGAGGCTGGGTATCACGGAGGCTGAGCTAGATAAATTTATCAAGGACGGATTTATCTTTATGCGAGGGGGCAAGCTAACCGAAAAAGAGGTCGAGATCCTGCAAATCGTGCTAGAAACTCAAAAGAGCGAGCGCGGGCGGGAAATTTTACAGACCTATATAAATTTAGCTAAACAAACGGCAAAAATCGAAGCCGAGTGCGCGCGCGAAATTTACGCGAAAGCAAAGGACAAAAACGCGGCTTTAAAGCTCGTTTTCGACAACATCTTGATCCTAAAACCTTATATCTTAAATTTTCACACCTTTGATGCCTACAAAAAGGAGAACAAATGAAAGGCGTTTTTTCGGTTAGGGGCTTTTTGCCCTTTTTGGTCGTTATGTTTATCAACGCGGTCGTAGATCTTGGCCACAAGATCACGATCCAAAACATACTTTTTAAGAGCATCGAGGATGAAAATTTACAGATCATCCTGACCTCGCTCGTAAATTTGCTAATCTTGCTTCCATACATCATGCTTTTTAGCGTTTCGGGCTTTTTAAACGATAAATTTTCGCGCACCCGCATCACGAGATACGCGGCGGCGAGCGAAATTTTACTCACGCTTTTTATAACCGTGAGCTACCTTTGCGGCTGGTTTTACGTGGCGTTTGGCACGACGCTACTGCTAGCGGTGCAAAGCGCGGTATATAGCCCCGCTAAATACGGACTAATCAAAAAAATCGTGGGCGCAGAAAAGCTTGGCGCTGCAAACGGTATCGTGCAGGCCTTTACTATCGTGGCGATTTTGCTTGGCTCGTTTGTTTTCTCGGCGATTTTCGAGAGCTACGCCGCTACTAGCACGGACGCCGGAGAGATGATAAAATCAGTCTGGTTTATCGGCGCGATACTTTTTGTTTGCTCGGTAGCCGAGACGATTTTTACGTTTAAGATTCCGTTTTTTGAAGCAACCGATGCGGAGCTTAAATTTGATGCGAAAAAGTACTTTAAACTAGGCTATCTAAAAGAAAACACCAGGCACATCTTTAACAACAAAAACGCCTTTTTATGTACGCTGGGGCTTTCGGTTTTCTGGGCGGTGGCGCAGCTGGTTATCGCCGTTTTCCCCGCTCACTATAAGGCCATGAGTGCCGATAACAACGTCATGGTCGTGCAGGCTATTTTAGCCGTTAGCACCATCGGTCTGGTTGCGGGCTCTGCGCTAGCTGGCAGCTACTCGAAAAATCACATCGAGATGGGCATCGTGCCTTTTGGGGCGCTCGGGCTTTTTGCTTCGCTACTTATGTTCGCGCAGGGCTCAAGTGCTGCGTTTATGACGCTGGCGTCGTTTTTGTTCGGTTTTAGCGGCGGCATTTTCATCGTGCCGCTAAACGCAAATATCCAATTTTTTACCTCCGAAGAGCAGATGGGCCGCACGCTAGCGGGCAGTAACTTTATCCAAAACATCTTTATGGCGGCGTTTTTGCTGCTTGCGATGGCGTTTAGCATATTTGCCGTTAGTACGCCGGAGATTTTTGTCATTACGTCGTTTTGCGTGCTTATTTGCGCGTTGGTAGCGATAAAGTCCCTGCCGCATCTTTTTGCGCGTTTGCTTATCATGCCGTTTTTTAGGATCGGCTATACGATCAACGTCGACGGCGTCGAAAATATCCCGCAAAAAGGTGGCGTGTTGCTGCTTGGCAACCACATGAGCTGGATAGACTGGGCGGTGCTGCAGATGGCATCTCCGCGTCCGATCAGATTTGCTATGCATAAGAGTTTTTATGAAATTTGGTACCTAAAATGGCTGTTAAATTTATTTGACGTGATCCCCATTGGCGCGGGTGCGAGCAAAAGCGCGCTAGAAAAGATCCGCGAGTGCCTGGATGCCGGCGACGTGGTGGCGCTGTTTCCGGAAGGGCATATCAGCTATAACGGCCAGATAGACGAGTTCCAGCACGGTTACGAGATAGCCGCAAGCGATACGAACTCCGTCATCGTGCCGTTTTATCTGCGGGGTCTTTGGGGTTCGAGCTTCTCGCGCGCTCAAAAATACTACCAAAAAATCAGCCGTAAAATAGACGGCAAGCGCGCTATCAGGGTGAGTTTTGGCGCGCCTTTAGCTCCTGAAACCAAAGCCCCGCAGGTGCGCGAAAAGGTCGTTGAGCTGTCGTTTTTTAGCTGGGCTGAGTATCTAAAAACGCTCGAGCCTATGCAGTTTAGTTGGCTAAAACACGCTAAAGCGGATCTGTTTAAGCGCTCGATGGTAGATAGCACGGGCGCTGATCTAAACAATCTCAAGGTTATCGCGACGGTGCTAGTGTTTTTGTCCAAATTTAAATTCGCATTTTTAAAAGAGCGAAACGTCGGCGTGATACTACCGTCCTCGGTGATGGGTAGCATTATAAATTTGATGCTATTTATCAGAGGCAAGGTGAGCGTAAATTTAAACTACACGCTTAGCGAGCAAAATTTGATCGGCTGCTCGGACAAGGCGGGGCTAAGAAGCATAATCACCTCGCGCCAGTTTATCGCCAAGCTAAAGGCTCGCGGGTTTGAGCTAGAAGAGTCGCTAAAAGGCAGACTAATCTACCTCGAAGACGTCGCGCAGGGCATAAGTAAAGCGGGTAAAATTTGCGCGATGTTAAAGGCTGTGCTGATGCCGCGCTGGCTACTTGAGCTTATATATTTTCGCGACGTTCGCATCGACGACGAGGCGGCGATACTCTTTAGCAGCGGCAGCGAAGGTACGCCAAAAGGCATAGTGCTAACGCATAAAAACATAATGGCTAACATCAAGCAAATTTCAGAGATCGTAAACACGGATGGCAACGACGTGATACTGGCTTCGCTACCGATATTTCACTCGTTCGGGCTTACTGCGGCGACATTTTTCCCGCTTAGCGAAGGTATCGCCACCGCTCACGTGCCAGATCCCACAGACGCCTTTGCCGTGGGCAAGATGGTCGCCAAATACCACGCGACGATAATGTTTGGCACGTCGACGTTTTTTAGACTCTACACCAAAAACAAAAAGCTAAATCCGCTGATGTTTTCTACGATCCGCTACGCGATAGCGGGTGCAGAGAAGCTAAACGCAGCCGTTAAGCGCGAGTTTAAGATGAAATTCGGCGTCGAAATTTACGAGGGCTACGGCACGACCGAGACCTCGCCCGTTGTCAGCGTAAATACCGCAAACGTGCTAGAGCCCGAGTTTTTTAAAGAGCTTGTTTTTTCAAAAGAGGGCAGTGTGGGCTTGCCTACTGCGGGCACGATAATAAGAATCTGCGATCCAACGAGCCTAGCAAAGCTAGAAAACGGGCAAGCCGGCCTCATACTAATCGGCGGCCATCAGGTAATGAAGGGCTACTATCTGGATGAGGAGCGCACGAAAGAAGCGATCGTCGAGCTAGACGGCGTGCGCTACTATAATAGCGGCGACATCGGCTTTTTGGACGAGGCGGGCTTCTTAACTATCACGGATAGGCTCTCTCGCTTTGCTAAAATCGGCGGCGAGATGATAAGCCTGGGCGCGCTCGAGGCTCAAATTTCAGCCGTGCTGGGCGATGAGGTTACCTTTGTGTGTACCAACGTCGCCGACGAGAAAAAGGGCGAGCAAGTCGTTATGCTCTTTAGCGGCGAGATAAGCGAGGAGGATGTGGCCGCGCGCATCAGAGCTTCTGCGATACCGTCCATCATGCAGCCTTCAAAGATTTTTAAAGTAGGGGCCGTACCGGTGCTAGGAACCGGCAAAGTGGACTTTAAATCAAGTAAAAAACTAGCGGCCCAGCTGGTTGCTGGCGAGGGGAATTTAGGCGCGGCGGAGGAAGCTTAAATTTACGCTATGAGAGGCAAATTTGGCGGCTAGGTCGTCAAATTTGCCTATCGTCTAAGCTCTGGCAAAATACCCCTGCAAAATTAAATTTTAAAACAGCGATATCCGCTTATAAACACCTAAGTTTAATCGCAATATAATCATAATGAAAATAAAACAACAAGGTAAATTTTGAACTTAAATTTAAAACAAAAACTCTTCGGTAGCAAACTTAAAAAGATAGTTTGGTTGGTAGTGCTTTTTACGGCAATACTCTGTGCCGCATTTATCCGTATAATCCCCGATTACTCCACTTCGCGAGGCTTCGCCGTCGTTACTATTTTTGGCTACAACAAATACAAGCAAGGATACTGCCTCAAAGAGGATAGAATTTTACCTAAAGAGGAGCTGTATAAACGCGCCGTCGGAGAATTTTTAGATAAAGAAATTACTGTATTAAAAAAGATCGCAAAGTATAGAGAAAACGACGGCATAAAATCTAAGTATCCTACCGATTATTATGAGATGAAAGACTTGAGCTTTGAAAATTATCTTGAAATTTTAAAAAACAAGAGCGATAGCGTAGAAACCGTTGAGGATTTATATATGACGAAACTACAGGCGAGCGCAACGGATCCAAAACAATATTTGAAAGTCGATAGCGTCAATAAAATAGGCGGTTTTACAAAACCTTTGATTTTGTGTTTCGAGGATAGCATCTTTCTTATGTTGGATAAAAATTATATCATCGGAAATGACTTTTTACAATCCAAGTCTATTTTGCTATTTCATAAAATTCCGACTGAATATAATTTAAAAACATACTATGAAAAACCCACTAATTCGCCCGAGTATTATTTTGATAATTGCGGCGACGTAAAATACGATGTAGAAAAAGAATACCTGGAAGGCAGGTAACTTACAGGCGGTTGAAAAGCCAAGCAAATAACTGAAATTTTTAGAAAGGATATACTATGCCTAAAGGAATAAGTTTAATCGATGGAGATTTTGCTATAAAAATTTTATCTTGGTATTTATGGGGCCAAGAAAAAGCTCCCAAACCCGAGGAGCTAGCCGATACCAAATGGATCGATAGAAAAGGTAATATAGAGTTGGAATATAGCACCGTTGAACTATTAGAGAAGGCGGGAGAATTTGTAAACGCTAAAGATTTTAGGTTATTTGAAGTATTTTTTAGCGGAAAAACAAGTAAGAAAAATAGCCTAAACAATGGAAATAAACAGCTGACTGCGAATCAATGTGAGAAATTTGAAGATGGCAAATACTATTTGACACAAGATCAGTTTGCAGAACTATTCTATAATGATGCAAATGATAAAACGAAAGAAAAAGCCAAAAAGGCAACTACTAAAGTTTATCTTTATAATCGCGCTTTATTAGATGAAGATTTTGCTAAAGTCGCTTTTTTATTTGGCAGTATAGCCGTGGGCTTAGATACTGATAAGATTCGTTATGTATTAGATGAGAATTTAAATCCAATATGCGTAGAAAACGTAAAATATAAATTTGATGTGGGGGACTTCGATTACGAATCAAATTCTACGATAGCAAATATTGTAAATTGGGTACTAAAACAAACTACCGATCCAAGCAACATAGGCAAAAAAGTATTGTTAAAACCTATAATAGACATGACGCCAAAGAAAGATGGAACGCCAATGGAAGATGCGACTATAAATGTAGGAACCATTGGACAATTAGACTATTACCTAATGGGCAGTTTAGAAAATGTACAAATACCTACTAACAGTATAGACGCCGAGATACAAATATCTAAATTAGTAATGGAGGCCTTAGCATATTATTTTGAGTATAAGGATATTAAAAAATCCGGTGTTATAAATTATCTAGACGAAAATGGGAAATTAGTAATATATGATGCCTCGCAATCAAATATTATCATCGGAACACATGCCAAAAATTTTGATTTTGCCGATAACGTAGAAATTAAATTAAATAAAAATACCAAATTCTCCATCCCTTTGGCAATCTTTAACCATTATAAAGATCGCATCCCTAATGGCATAACCTATATAGGTGGCGCCGGAGCGGATATCATAGCCGGTACGAAATACGATGATATACTTTACGGGCACGATAGGGATGGGAAAAATGATGATGGCGCTAAAGACGTTTTAGTCGGCGACGAAGGAAGCGATAGACTATATGGAGGCCAGGGGGAAGACACCCTGATAGGCTCTTTTAGCCAATCGGTAGATGACGACACTGCTGATGAGCTTTATGGTGGAGATGGATATGATACGTATTATGCGGGTAATAAAGATATTATCAATGATTTAGACGGCGCAGGAAAAGTATTTTTCGATAACAATCTTTTAATAGGTGGGCAATATGATAAAGACAGAGGAGTTTATATAGATATAAACAATGCAAATATAACATATAGTCTGGATGAGCCCATTAATACTCTCACTGTTAATAAGATAGAAAATGGCAAAGCAAAAACATTAACTATATATAATTTCCATAAGAATAATAGTAGCTTAGATATAACCCTCCTCGATCCAGGTGAGATAGGTATAAGCATAAGCGACAACCAAACAAATGAAGGAGATAGCGGTAAAAAGTCGTTAGATTTTAATATTTCGCTACAAGGCTCTATCGAAAAAGGTGAATTCCTTATACTGGGAATAGGAGATAAAAAATATCTTTTCGGTGATCCAAGCGAAGAATATATCAAAAAATACAATCTAAATTTAGCGCAATACGAGCGGGGAAATACCTATACCTATACATGGGAGGGTAATACGATCAAACAAGAGGATAGGGAATTTGATGTAACTCCTATAATCATCCAAACCTCAGATAAACTAAAAGCCAAGATATTAAAACACGGTGCCGGCAAAATCATCGATGATGACCGCGACCCGGATGATCCTGAAACCGAGGGCTCCCCTATAGTCATAGATCTAAATAACGACGGAATAAATACTCTAAGCTTGGATTATACTAGAAACTTCGATCTGGACAATAATGACTTTGCCGAAGCCACCGGGTGGATACAAAAAGATGATGCACTACTAGCGTATGATAGAAATGGAAATGGCAAGATAGATAACGGCTCGGAGCTATTCGGCGATAAAACGATTTCAGATAATTACTACTCATACACTAACCCTAAAGCTAAAAACGGCTTTAGCGCTCTTAAAGAATTTGACACCAACAATGACGGCATAATCGATAAAAATGATAAAGACTTTGATAAGCTTCTATTATGGCAAGATAAAAACTCTAATACCATAACTGACGAAGGAGAATTAATCAAACTAAGCGATAAAGTAAAATCTATCGATCTAAACTATAAAGAAATTTCAACCGATAATAACGGAAATTCTATCAGGCAAACCTCTACTGCCACTTTAAATGATGGGACTAAGGTTAAGACAGATGATGTATGGTTTAAAGTAAGTCTAAATAAAACAAAAGAGATAATAGACCAAGACAAAATTCTACTAGAAACTCAAGCTCTACCTCAAGTCATAGCCAGTGGAAATTTGAATTCTCTAAGAGTGACGGCAAGCAATAACGAAACTTTGGCCACTATGATAAATCTATATCTGGCCCTAAGCCCAGAGGATAGAAAGAAACATATTGATGAACTGATCTACGAATGGGCGGGAGTAGGAGCAATAGATAAAAATTCAATGAGAGGCGATGTAAAAGCAAGAGATATGGCCGTATATGAAAAGCTTGCAGGTAAGCCTTTCTTGCAAAAGGGTTATAATTCTAACCCATGGACAAATGCCTCCAATAGGGTTAACGATAAAATCAATACCTTTAAACGCTACGTCTATGCGACTATAGAGCTTCAAACGACATATTCCGATTTAAATTTAGACATGGAAAAGATGAGCTTGGGAGAGGGCGGAAAGCTAAGCTATAAATTCGATACTTTAAATTCTAAACTTATGCGGCTATATAAAGATGGAAAACATGATGAAATTATCAAATTAATGGGTATCATCCGAGATTCTAGCGCATATAAACCTATATTCCAAGAGAATTTAAAAGAAAATCTTGTAAAGTTGGGTAGCAATGATGATAAATTGTTATCTATATGTCTTAATACGTATATTAGCGGTACGGATGGTAATGATGTTATAAATGGAAATTCCGAAAATAATTTTATAGTGGGAGGAAAAGGCAACGACACGCTCTATGGCGGAGGTGGTGACGATATCTATGTTTATAATAAAGGTGACGGAGCGGATATTATCTACGATATGGCAGGTAACGATAAAATA
>NZ_CALKTQ010000329.1 GCF_937997465.1 uncultured Campylobacter sp.
CCTCAAATTTCATTTCTATTTCCTTTCTTTAAATTTTATGCAAACGGCAGCAAATTTACGCCGTAAACGTCTTTAGGGTTTCGTTGTATTTGTTCTCGTCCTCGCACTGAATAAGCAGCAAGTCGCCCTCCTCAAATACCGATGAGCCGGTAGGTTTGATGTACTCGCCCTTGCGCTTGATGAGTAGCACCAAAAAATCGCTAGGAAGCTCGAGCTCGGCTAGGTTTTTGCCCACAACTTCGGCGTCAAAGCGTATGGTGTGCTGGCGCAAAGTATGGTAAAAGATCGGTAAATTCGACATCTCGACTTCTTTTGGTGCGGCTTCTTCTTTGACGCCGCATTTTTGCGCGACCTTTTCTAGCGTCATGCCTTGGATGATGATCGAGACGAATACGACGAAAAATATCGTGTTAAAAATCAGCTCGGAATTCGGTAAATTCGCCCCGAACGGATAGGTCGCAAGTACGATAGGAACGACGCCGCGAAGTCCGACCCATGAGATAAAGATCTTTTCTTTAACATTATACCTAGAAAGTAAAAGCGAGAGAAAAACGCCCATAGGACGCGCGACGAACATGATCCAAAAAGCGACCACGGCGCCCGCAAGCGCGACGGCGGGTAGCTGAGAAGGATTTACCAAAAGTCCCAGCGTCAAAAAGATAACGATCTGCATCGTCCACGCGATACCGTCGTGAAAACCGATCAAATTTTTCTTATGCGCGAACTCTTTTTTATTTATAAACATACCCGCGATATAAACAGCCAAAAAGCCGTTGCCGCCGACTTTGCCGGCTAGCACGTATAAAAGCATGACCCAAGCCATCGAAAACACGGGATATAGTCCCCAGTACTCAAGCCTTAGGCGGTTAAAAAGCCCGGGCAGCGCGACGCCGAACATATAGCCCATCAGCCCGCCTAGCAAAAACTGCTTAACCAGCGTTAACGCAACATCGGGAACGCTGGGGATCGTGGCTATGGAGATGATTTGTAGTATCGTGACGGTTAAAAAAATCGCCATCGGGTCGTTTGATCCGGACTCTAGCTCCAGAAGAGGACGGATGTTGTTTCGCAGCGAAATTTCCTTTGCTCCTAGTATCGCAAACACCGCAGCAGCGTCGGTCGAGGAGATGATAGAGCCAAACAGCAAAGCCTCTAGCCAGTCAAGGCCTAGTAGGTATTTTACCAGTACGGCTATCATGCCGGCAGTTAGCACTACGCCAAGGGTGGCTAGGATGATGCCGTTTACCATGACGGGGCGGATAGATTTTAAATTTGTATCGAGGCCACCTGCGTAAAGTATAAAAATAAGCGCGATAGTGCCCACGTCTTGGGCGATTTGGCGATTATTAAAATCAAGCCCGAGCAGTCCGTCCGAGCCCGCGAGCATACCCACGGCCAAAAATACGACTAACGACGGGATACCGAATCTATCTGAAACCTTACTAGAAACGATACAAGCGATAAGTAGAATAGAAAAAAATAATAAAAAAGTTTCTAACATTGTGCCTCATTTGAGTTCAAAGCGGGGCAAATTTAAGGCTAAATTTAGCACCCTTAAAGCCTCAAATTTGGCGCGTTTCGTAAATAAATTTTATCCGATTTTACCTTTTTAACGGATAAAAAGGATTAATTTTTATCATCATAAAAGATGAGATCAAAGCTATTTTTGCGCTTTACCAGAGCCTTTTTAGACGGCACGCCGCCCTGCTCCATTTTAGCCAGCTCCTCTTTCATCTGCTTTATCATGACCTCAGACTGCTCGATCTGCTCTTTTAGCTGCAAGATGATATCCACGCCCGCTAAATTTACGCCCAGATCGCGCGTTAGACGTAGTATCATCTTGATGCGGTCCATATCTTTTTCGGAGTAAAGGCGCATCTTGCCCTCGGTTCTTGACGGCTCTAGCAGCCCCTCGCGCTCGTATTGGCGCAGCGTCTGCGGATGTATGGAGAGCACCTTTGCTACGACGCTTATTAGGTAGACCGGTTCTTCGTATTGTTTCATCTTATGCCCCCGGGAGTTTTTGCTTCATAAGCTCGGCTAGCTCGCCGTCTAGGGCATTTACGTCCGGCAAAGACACGCGAGCGCGCAAGTATAAATCACCGAATATCCCGCTTTTTCTATTTTGCACGCCGTATCCTTTGAGCCTGATTTTTTGCCCGGATTTTGAGTTTTCGGCGATTTTTATCGTTACGTCTTTTTTAGGCGTTTTTACGTCTATCTTACCGCCGAACATCATCGTTTTTAGCGGGATTAGCACGTCTTTATATAGATCGTCGCCGTCTCTTTCGTATTCGTCGCTAGGCGCGATATTTACGGTTAATATCAGATCTCCGTGTCCGCCGCTACCTTTGCCTTTTATGCGTAGCTTTTCGCCGTTATTTATGCCGTTTGGGATTTTTATTTTGATATTTTCGCCGTTAAAATTTATCGAGTGTTCGCCGCCTTTTACCGCTACGTCAAATGGTATAGTTACCTTCGCGCGCGAGTCTAGATCCTCATCGTCCTCAAAGCCGCTAAATCCGCCAGTCTGTCTAAATCCGCTAAAGCCGCTTCTACTTGAAAATCCGCTAAAGCCGCCTCCGCCGAAGATATTTTTTAAAATTTCGTCCAAATTTCCCATACCAGAGCTG
>NZ_CALKTQ010000330.1 GCF_937997465.1 uncultured Campylobacter sp.
TATATCGGGGTTAAAGATAATAACTTGCTCCTCGTTTATCGTCTTTGAGATTTTAAAGTCCGCTTCGTTATCTTGAGAGCTTAAATTTATCCCGCCCGCGATTTTTATATACTCCGCGCCGATATCTTTGCTGCTGATCGTGCTAAAATTTCCGGAGTTAAAATTTAAGGCCAAAACCCTCTTTTTATCCTTGATATTTTGTACTTTTTCGCTTACGTATTTTATATTTTCGTCAAAATACTCGTTAAATTCCTCCGCCTTTTTTACCGCATCGCCGCCTAAAATTTCGGCTATTTTGCTAACCGCGCCTTTTATCTCGCTAGCATTGCTAAATTTATTTATATTTACGACCGCTATGCCGGCGGCTTCTAGTTGTGCTCTTTGATTTTCGTCAAATATCATACCGACGGGCCCAAAAACTACCTGCGTATTTGAGGCGATGATGGTCTCGGCGCTGCTTGTTAGCGAGCCGCTGACGTTATTCATAGTTTTTATTTTCGGGAAAATTTTACTCATCATTTTAGGTAGCCTAGCTGCGCCCGAGATGATTTTATCTTCACCCGTTAGCATCGCGCTCATCTGCGTAAAAGCTCCTATCATCGGCGTTACGCGCTCTACGTTATCAGGGATTTGCACCTCTTTGCCGCCGTCGTCCACGACGATACGTGCCTGCAAGATACAAACCGCCAAAAATAAAATCGCCAAAATCTTTCTCATTTTTTCTCCTTAAATGATCGGGACGCAGGAGTAGACGCTTCTGCCCTCGATCTCGTTTTTTACTACTCTTATATCGGCACCGTAAGCGAGTTTCAAATTTTCATCCGTTATCGCTTCGCTCGCGCTGCCGTAGATGATGTTTTGATCCCTTTTTAAAAGCGCGACCTTGGCGTCTATGCAAAAAGCATGCTCGGCAAAGTGCGAAGTCATGATGATCTTATGCCCGTTTGCCGCTAGCTCCTTTACGGCTTTTAGGATTTTTACTTGGTTTCCAAAGTCCAAATTTGAGGCGGGCTCGTCAAGCATAACGGCG
>NZ_CALKTQ010000331.1 GCF_937997465.1 uncultured Campylobacter sp.
TCAGCTACCTACAAAGACGCTTAAAAATAGGCTACAACAAAGCTGCAAATATAATAGAACAGATGGAAAAAATGGGCGTTTTAAGCCCTGTAAACGCAAAAGGACAAAGAGAAATTTTGGTTTAAATAAAGATAAAGGAATAAAAATGTTTAAATTTGGAGTTCTCATTTGTATTCCTTTTTTAATACTATATTTTATCTTTGCTCAAGATATTAATACGAGTAATGTAGAGATAAACTCGTCAAAATCAGCTTCTGTGCTAAAAACTCTAAAGTAGATGAGCATACCTTTTTCTGGCAATGAGTATGAGATAGAGAATTTATCTAAGCTAGATAATAAGATGCTAGCGGCAGTGAAAGTATCATTGCCAAAACAAACTGAGCTATATGATGCCATCAAGGGTGATCTAAATAAAGATGGCATAGAGGATGTAGTTGTAGTAATTCAAGAAACATTTAAGGAAAAATTTTTACCTTTTAGTGATGGTTGCGATGAGAGTACCAAGGACGATAAATGGTGTTAAATAGTAAATAAAAATCGTCGTGGTATCATGATCTTGCTCTAAAATGGCGACAAATATGAGGCTGTAGTAACTAAGAGAGATATCTTTGAGAGCCCAAATGAAGATGGTGGCGTTTATTTTCCACCAGAGCTTGCAGTAGAGATAAAAAATAGTGAGCTAAAATTTTTCTATAGTTATGGCAAGTACAGATACTGGGAATATGTTTTTGCGCTAGATGGAAAAGATTTCAAGCTTGTAAGATATTTTAGTAGTGATAATAACGGTCCTGTGCCAGAGTATATAGTGCTAATGGACTTTTTATAAATCATAGGCTAGATAAAAGTGCAAATTTGCTATACCATGGAAATGAAGAGTATAAGAGATACGAAGAGTGTATAGAAAAGTATAAATCTTTATATGATGTGCAAGAAGAGGATGATTATGATGAAACATTTATTAGAAAAACTTACGAGCTAAAAACACAAGAAATTCTACTCTCGAAAGTTAAAAAGGTTGATTATATAGATGGTCGTTGGCTGGATGATTTGCAACAAAGCAGTTAGGAAAAATTTTGAAGATTGATTTTTGGAGTGAATATCTGGGTGATAACGAAGATGAACTTGTTAGATGTGTCGCGGATAAGATATAAAAGCCTTGTGCTAATTTAAATTCTTCTACTAAATTTAATGGATAATGAAAGTTTACGAAATAAAACTATCGTTAAAAATTTAAAAATAAATTTTAGAAATAGCTAAAAACATTTTAAAATATTTAAACTCTTTATGAAGCAAATCCGTATAATGTGCTAATTGACACTTGAAAGAGTTGTAACGTAATTAAAAAAATGCTCTCGATACTTACGAAATAAATTTGACATCTTAATAAACTTTATGATAACTGCAAAGACTTACCACTTGATAAGTGCCCTATAACTCACCTAAATCACGATACAGCAAATCGTATGTGGTGGGCTGTGAGAAACCATCTTGGATATTTAGGGACTAGCAACACTCATGGACTTTACGTATTACGCCATACAGTGGCTTCTAGGTTAGTGAGTTTGAAGGGATTTAACGCTCATAAACTGATGGCTTTTATGGGTCACACAGATATTAAAAGTAGCCTACATTACGTGCATTTAAATGTTGATGATATACGCGATGGTGTGGGAGTTGGTGTTTAGTTAAAAGGTGGTAAAAGTCCTTGGTATTTGGTTGCGGAGGACGGATTTGAACCGCCGACCTTCGGGTTATGAGCCCGACG
>NZ_CALKTQ010000332.1 GCF_937997465.1 uncultured Campylobacter sp.
GGTGGAGCCACTTTGACTCCTCGCCCTCCATAAATAAAAATTCGCCTTTTTTATATTTTTTTAGGATGCTGATATCTTCTAGCCTTTTTAGCTCGGCCTCGTTTAGCCCCTGAAAAAACGGGATTTGCTCTAGCATTTGCGCTCTTATTTATTTTTTTAAAAGATCTCTGATTTCGGTTAGAAGCGCGACGTCCTCAGGTACCGGCGCAGGCTCCTCGGATTTTGGCTCCTCGACTTTTGGTTTTTTGAGCGAATTTATAGCCTTAACGACGCAGAAAATACAAAACGCGATAATCGTAAAATCGACCATCGTTTGTATAAACGAGCCGTAGTTTACGGTTACGGCAGCCGTATCGCCGACTGCGTCTTTTAGCGTAAATTTTAAATCCGTAAAATTTACGCCCCCGGTTAGTACGCCTACGATTGGCATGATAACGTCGCCCACTAGCGAGCTAACGATCTTACCGAAAGCCCCTCCGATCACGACGCCCACGGCCATGTCGATGACGTTGCCGCGCATTGCGAATTCTTTAAATTCCTTGATGAAACTCATCTTTTTCCTTTAAATTTTAAAATTTAGATATCAATTATATTTATTTTAGCTTCACAAAAGATAAAAAAGCGAGGTTAAATGCCAAAAATGCTATAATCGCCCCAAAAATCAATAAGGAAATAAAAATGTATCGTTTTGCGCCGTCGCCTACAGGCGATATGCATCTGGGAAATTTAAGGGTTGCGATCCTAAACTACGTCTGTTCGCTCCAGGATAAAAGCGGCTTTATCATCCGCATCGAGGATACCGACAAGGAGCGCAATATCCCCGGGAAAGACAAGGAAATTTTAGAAATTTTGGAGCTTTTCGGCATCAAATGGGACACGCTTTATTATCAAAGTAAAAATTTAAAATTTCACCGCGAATTTGCGGCAAAGCTTTTGATAGATAAAAAGGCGTTTTCGTGCTTTTGCACTGAAAGCGAGTTGGAGGCTAAAAAAGAAGCCGCCAAGGCTAGAGGCGAAGCCTACCGCTACGACGGCACATGCGAGCACCTAAGCGACAACGAAGTGCTAAATAACCAAAAGCCTTTCGTCGTGCGCATGAAAAAGCCGCTAGGCACGATGAAATTTAAAGATGCTATAAAGGGCGAGATCAGCTTCGAGCCTGAAAACGTCGATAGTTTTGTGATTATGCGCGCTGATTTTACGCCGACATATAACTTCGCCTGCGCGGTCGATGATATGCTAGAGGGCGTAACCTTCGTCATCCGCGGCGAGGATCACGTCAGCAACACGCCAAAGCAAGACCTCATCCGCGAGGGTCTAGGCTACACGCAAAAGATAAACTACGCTCACCTGCCTATCATCTTAAACGTCGAGGGCAAAAAAATGAGCAAACGCGAGAACGAAAGTAGCGTAAAATGGCTACTCTCGCAAGGCTTTATGCCTGAAGCCATCGCAAACTATATCGTTTCTCTTGGCTACAAAGCACCGGTTGAAATATTTACAATAGAAGAAGCCGCGCAGTGGTTTGATATCTCGAAGGTTTCGGCGTCTCCGGCCAAATTTGACGTCAAGCAGCTTGAGCACATCAACCGCGAACACATCAAAAGAGCAAGCGACGCAAGACTAGCCGCGCTAATGGGTATAAAGCCAGAATTTGCGGCGATAGCTAGATTTTACACTCAAGAAAGCAGCCTGCTAGCCGAGATAAAGGCCAAGGTCGATGCGATTTTCGCGAGCAAATTTATTCCAGATGAGTTTAAGGCGGGTTGCGAGGCGATAAAAGCTGCTGTAAATTCGCTAAATTTGAGCGAATTTGGTGAATTTAACGAGCTAAAAAAAGCTCTCATGGACGCGACCGGACTAAAAGGCAAAGGCTTTTTTATGCCGCTTAGAATTTTGCTCACGGGCGCCGAACACGGTCCCGAGCTTAGCGAGCTATATCCGCTCATTAAACCGTATCTAAAGGAAATTTTACGATGATATTTTCGGTATTTTTAGAAGCAGTCGGCAGTATTCTGCATATCGTTATCAGCGCCTACACGTGGATCATCATAGGCGCAGCGATCATAAGCTGGGTGCGCCCCGATCCCTATAATCCTATCGTGCAGCTGCTCTACCGCCTCACCGAGCCCGTCTATGCCGCTATCCGCCGCGTGATACCGACGGTTTTTGGCGGTATAGATATAGCGCCTATTATCGTGCTTTTGTCGCTTCAGTTTATAGATAGATTTTTCGTAAGGCTTATGTTTGCTTACGCTGCTTAAATTTATCCTGCCCGCGATTTTTGCGGCGGCGGCGTTTGGCGGAGTTAAGAGTTTTGAGGAGATAAAAGACGAGCCTAAGGGGCTTGCTAAGGATTACTACTTTTACCGTCTTTTAACCGAAGGCGACTACACCAAGGAGCAGGCGCAAATTTTAAACAAAGACGTCTTTCGCCGAGCAGGCGTGCTGGCAAAAGAGCTAGCCGTAATCCTACCGCCTAAAAAAGCTAAAGACGTATGCGATAGCGTAAGCGCGAAAAATATCCTAGACGCAAACGTAACCTGCCAAAAACAGCGCCTTAGAGTGCCTTTTATGATGAAGCTAAAGAAGGAAACTAGGCAAAAGCTGGCGGATAAATTTAAAGACTCCGATCCGCTTCTTTACCGCCGCCTTAGCGCCCTAAACGCGAAGCATCCAGAGGACGAATTTGCTAAATTTAACGATACGGACGCGTTTTTGGTTTATTTTAAACAGTCTTCGCACAAGGATAAATTTGATAAGATATTTGACGCAAATTTTATAAATTTACTCGCGACGAAAAAGGAGTTTCACGCTCTAGCAAACGATTTGATAATCGATAAAAAATCGGCCAAATTTAGACAAAATTTTCTCGCGATAAAAGAAACCGAGCTTGCCGGCAAGGACGCCTTTATGCTCGGCATAAACGCGGTTTTGTTAAATTTGCCAAAAGATGCGATGAGGTTTTTTGCTAGAGCCGAGGCGGCATTTGATAGGCAGGACCGCAAAGATAACGCAGTGTTTTGGCTGTATCTACTAAGTAAAAATACAATCTATCTTGATAAGCTAAATCAAAGCCGCGACGTAAATATCTATACGCTTTATGCAAACGAGCTAACGGGCGCAAGTCCGGCCGCAAATATCGTCTCTCCGACGCCTACGAAAGAAAAGGTAGCTGACTACGACATAAAAGACCCGTTTTTGTGGCAAAAGACGTTTAAAATGATAAAAGAGATGAGTGCGCAGGACGCAGCAAAGCACTCTGAGGCCTTTAACACCAAAGAAACGCTGGGACAGTATGCCTACCTGATGGAAAAAGCAAGCGGCTACAAGGATAGTTACTTCGTCATGCCGTTTGTTGATGAGCTAGAGGAAGTAAACGCGACTAGAAAGGCGCTTCTTTATGCGATCGGCAGGCAAGAAAGCCGCTTTATCCCGGCCGTCATCTCGACCTCTTACGCGCTTGGTATGATGCAGTTTATGCCGTTTTTAGCTAATCACATCGGCAAAAAAGAGCTTGCAATCCCAAATTTTGACCAAGACGATATGTTTGACCCGCGCCTTGCGTTAAAATTTGCGGATCATCATCTAAATTATTTGGAGAAATACCTCTATCATCCGCTCTTCGTCGCTTACGCGTATAACGGCGGTATCGGCTTTACTAAAAAGATGCTTCAGCGAGGCGACCTTTTTAACGAAGGAAAATACGAGCCGTTTTTATCCATGGAGCTAGTACCCTTCGCCGAGAGCCGCGACTACGGCAAAAAGGTACTAGCAAACTATGTTATTTACCTAAAGCTTCTCCGTTCCAGTACATCGATTTCGACACTTTTTGAAAGCTTAAAGACGCCTTCTTTGACGGATAAATTTCGAAAGTAAGGTTGATTTTATCGCTTTTGATCTCTGGGGTGCTGACCTCAAAATACTGAGCCCACGGCACCTCAAAGCTCACTTTTTCTAAAAGCGGATCGTTGGCGGTCAGGCGTCTAACCATGATGCCTCGCTGCGAGCCGTTTGCGCTAAAGCTCTCGTCTAAAATTTTAGCTTCTTTGGGATGCACGGCCACGACGAATTTCTCTCTTTTTTGTTCATCGATTAGCTCGCTATAGATCGGATTTAGATAGGTTGCTACGATTAGGATATTCGTCTTGGCATCTATGATTTCAGATTTGCTAGTGTAGGCTAAAAGCTCGTTTTTTAATGGTTCGTGGATATATTTTTTATCCGCACAGCCAGCTAACGCCAAAATAAAACTTAAAAAAAATACGCTCTTTTTCATTTTAATACCTCTTTAAATTTGGTGCTATTTTAGATAAATTTTGCTTTTAAAAAGCCTAAATTTGCTATAATTCGCGTAAATTTCAAAAATTCGGAGAAAAATGAAAAAAGCGGCGATGGCGTTTTCCGGACCTTCAAATAGCGGCAAAACTACGCTTATTTTAAAGGTCGCCAAAAAATTTATCGATGACGGGCTAAAAGTCGTAATCATCAAGCACGACCCGGGCGACAAGGCGAGGTTTGACGTCGAGGGCAAGGATAGCTACAAATTTAGCCAAATAGGCGCCGAGGTCGCAGTCATGAGCCCGACGCGCACGACCTTTTTCTCGCAGGAGAGCAAGAGCGTGGAGGATGTCGTAATGATGGCTGGCGAGTTTGATTTGCTACTAGTTGAGGGGCTAAAGACCCTGCCGCTACCGCGCATTAGCGTGTTTAAGGACGAGATAAACGAGGATTATCTTAGCTTTTCAAACGCGATCGCAAGCTACAAAAGAGACTACGTCATAGATAAGCCAAACTTTGATCTAGACGATACGCAGGCTATCTGCGAGTGGATACTAAAAAACGCAAAGGTGTTAAAATGAACGAAATTTTCGAAACGATTAAAAAGATCGCCGTAAAAATCGGCGAAGAGATAAAATACGCCGATCTAGGCTATACGGGTCACGCTAACGCCACGGGCGACACGCAGCTAAAACTAGACGTGAGGAGCGACGAGATCATCACGGCCGAGTTTGCAAATTTAGCCTGCGTAAAAGCGCTCGTTAGCGAAGAAAAAGAGGATATGCTGGCGCTAAACGAGAGTGCGAAATTTATCGTCGCATACGATCCGCTAGACGGCTCTAGCCTAGTGGACGTAAATTTTTCTATCGGCTCGATTTTTGGCATTTACGAAAACGAGCTAACGCCGCAAAATCTAAAAGCCGCAGCCTACGTCGTTTACGGCCCGCGCCTGGAGCTCGTGCTTTGCGAGGAGGGGATGGCTCCGGCACTTTACCGCCTAGGCAGGGACGGCGAGTTTAAATTTATCAAAAATCTAGCGCTCGCGCAAAAAGGCAAACTAAACGCCACGGGTGCTACGCAAAAGGACTG
>NZ_CALKTQ010000333.1 GCF_937997465.1 uncultured Campylobacter sp.
TTTGGCTTGTTAAATTTTGGATTTTTGACCTAGATTTTTGTAAATTTAGGCTCGCGCTACTACTCGGCGCAAAATCCGCGAAACCGCCGCACTAAAAGGCAATTTTGCAACAAAATGTAAATCATCCGCTCAAGCTAGCAAATCATACCAAGCGATCAAGCACGACCAAGCCGGCAAACCGATAAATTCGCTGGCCCCGTCGCCTTATCAAAACGTAAATTTACCCCTTACGACCTAGCAAATATAGCCTCAAAGCCTGCTGGGCGGTCATTTTGAGGTTACGCATCGCGGTTTGCTTATCCATCGCTTCTTCTAGGCTAACGGGCTCGTTTAATACGCTAAAAAACGCGTCGATGCCGTTTTCGTTACAGCCGCCAGCGCACGGCGACACGCTACCTGCTAGTGCGATGATCGGTTTGCCGTATTTTTTGGCGATTTTTGCCACTCCGGTCGGGGTCTTGCCCATCGAGCTTTGAAAGTCCATCCGCCCCTCGCCGGTAATGACTAGATCGGCGTTTTTCACGTCCTCTTCGAGACGGATTTCCTCCATGATGATGTCGATGCCGGGCTTTAGTTTGGCGTTTAGGTAGCTCACAAACCCGTACCCCAGCCCGCCTGCCGCGCCCGCACCCTTGAAGTTCCAAAATTCGCTCGAAAAATGCTCGCTCGTGGCACTCGCAAAGCTAATTAGCCCGGCGTCCAGATCCTTTACCATCTGGTCGTCCGCGCCCTTTTGCGGTCCGTAGACATAAGCCGCGCCGTTTTTGCCAAACAGAGGATTATCCACGTCGCAAGCCACGAGGAATTCGCACTCTTGCAGCTCGGGCGCTACGTTTTTGTTCGAGATTTTTGTGATTTTTATGAGATTTTCGCCTTTGCCCTCGAGTAGCTCGCCATTTTCGTCAAAAAACTCGTACCCCAGCGCACTTAGCATGCCAGTACCCGCGTCGTTCGTAGCGCTACCGCCGATACCCACGATAAATTTACGCGCACCCTTGCTAATAGCATGTAAAATCATCTGCCCAAAGCCGTAAGTACTCGTTTTCATCGGGTTTCGGCGCTCTTTTTCCACCAGCATGAGCCCGCTAGAAGACGCCATCTCGAGGATGCCAAGTTCGCCTGCTAGCGCATATCTGGCGGGGATCTTTTCGCCGAGAGGATTTTGCACTATGACGTCGACAAACTCGCCGTTTAGCGCGTCCGCTAGCGCCACCACGCTACCCTCGCCGCCGTCCGCGATGGGCTTAACCGTCACCTCATCTATCTCACCTGCTAACGCTTCTATGCCCTCTTTTACGGCATTGCCGGCCTCGAGAGAGCTGAGGGAGCCTTTGAAAGAGTCGATTGCTATTAGTATTTTCATCTGTTTTCCTTTTTGGCAAGGCTTGTTTTTTGAGCGCTTTTTCAGTTGCGCTTCGCTCACTGCTTTGCAAGAAGCGGAGCTGGCTAAAATTTAGCTCGGCGTACTATCTTTGCTTCGTTGCACTCGCAACTGCAAGCAGAAGTCCAGCCTACGCTAAATTTTATCTGCGCAACCCCAAAAATCATCTCAAAATACTTCGCCTTAAATTCTACGGTCTGATTTTATCAAATTTAGTTTTAAATCGCGAGCCGAATTTGGCTTCATTATAAATTTAAAAACGTGTCGCGCGATAGCGCCACATAAACCTGCACGCAGTGCAGCAACCTCTCACGTCGTAGGGGTGGGGGGATTGTTAAGGGAGAAGGGAGCTCTTTTGCTTCGGTTTTGCCTCGCAACTGCAAGCAGACCGTAATTCAAGCCCCTTCCCCCTTAGCAAAAAGCTTAGCGCGTAATGCCAAATTTAACCAAATCAAATTTAACATTTTCAAGATGCGGGTCTAGGCGGACAAATTTGAAAATTTACCGTTCATACCGTAAAGAGTGCAGTCTCGTTGCACCAAAACCGCACTCAAATTTAGCCGTCAAATTTACAGTAAAATAAGCGACGCTACCCAAACCGTCGCCATACCCACGATACCCATTATAAAGGTAAGCATCGTCTGAGTCTTGTAGCCCTGCTCCGGCGACATCTTACTAAAGTTTGTAACGACCCAGAAGTAGCTATCGTTAGCGTGCGAAACCGTCATCGCGCCCGCAGCAATCGCCATCACCGTTAGCACCGCGCCCATCTCGCTAGTTAGCCCCAGCGCGCTCATCATCGAGCCGCTATCGGTGAAAAGCCCCATGATAGAGGCCGTCGTCGTAAGCGCCACGGTCGAGCTGCCCTGAGCGGTCTTGATGATAGCCGAGATAACAAACGGGAAAAATATGCCCACAGTGCCGATGAGGTGGGCGTTTGCCTTCATAAACTCGACGAATCCGGCCTTAGCGATGACGTTGCCTAGCACGCCGCCCGCAGCCGTGATAAAGAGGATAGGTCCCACGATCTTTAGCGTTTCATTGGTCATGAGGTTAAATTCGCCCAGTTTGCCCGTTTCGGCCAGCAAGATAACGGCAAATAGCACGCCCACGCCAAGCGCGATGATCGGGTTGCCCAAAAATAAAACGAAATTCGCAAACGAGCCTTTTAGCTTTAGTATCGAGACGACCGAACCCAGCGCCATCAGCAAAATCGGCATAAAAATCGGCGCCAAGCTCAAAAACGCACAAGGCAGCTTGCCGTGCTCTTTGATGATCTCGTCGTAGCTTTTGCCGACGTCTGCGAGATCCTCTTTTAGGCTCACTTTTGCGCCGATAGTTTTAGCAAAAAGATAGCCCGCGATGAGAACCGGTATCGAAACGACCGCACCCACGGCGATGACTAGCAGCAGGTTGTGACCTACGCCCACGAGTCCTGCGGCCGCTATCGGGCCCGGAGTCGGCGGTATAAACACGTGCGAGGTGTATAGGCCGCACGAGAGCGCGACGGCCATAGCTACGGGGTTGGCGCCGATTTTTTCCTTTATCGCGCGGCGGATCGGATCGAGTACGACGAAGCCACTATCGCAAAAGACCGGGATACCCACGATCCAGCCCATGATGAGCATAGCTAGCTCGGGGCGCTTATCGCCTACGCAGCGCACGACCATATCGGCCAGTTTTAGCGCCGCGCCCGTCTTTTCCAGCGCCATACCGATGAGCGCGCCCAGAATGATGACGATGCCTATGCTTTTAAATATCCCGCTAAATCCCTCTCCGATGATCGCGGGAACCTTGACTAGGTCGATGCCCGCGACGACGGCTAGAGCTAGCGAAACGAGCATGATCGCTATAAAGGGGTGAACCCCCAACTTAGAAATCAGCACGATCATAACGACGACCGCGATGATGAAGCAGACGATGAGAGCAATACCGCTCATAATAGCTCCTTTCGGATAAAATTTTTGTCTAGCGCAATATTACCGAAATTTGTTTTTAAAATATCTAAATTAGATTTGAAATTTTAGTTTCATTTTATAAAATAAGTGAATTTGACGGCCGATTACTTTTGCGGTAAATGTGCGGGCGGCTTTGGTGCGGTTAAATTTTGTTTTGAATTTAGGTTCGAATTTGGAGCAAATTTATCACAAAATATAACTTGCGAGGTTAAATTTTGTGATATTATAATTCGTAAAATAAGCGTCGAATTTGACTACTAGCGCTTGCCGAAGCTCAAATTTAACTCCGCCTTAAGCCTTACGGCACTATCATTTTATCAATGATTTGCAAAAGATACGAAGCGGTCAAATTTAAAACAGTTGCGGGTTTTATTGGCCCGCAAATTTTAGGCACGAGACAAAACGTATCGTCTCTGTTTTGCCGACAACTAAAAAGGATACGCTATGGGTATGATAATCTTACTTTTTTACGTTATTCCTTATATGGCGGTTAGCGCCATAGTGATGGTCATCGCCGTAAAATACACTAATAAAATTTGGATCAGAGGCATCGTAGCGGCCGCGCTATTTTTAATCCCCACTTACGACATCATAATCACAAACATTCTTGGGGCGTATTACTGCGCTACCGCTCCAAAGGCCTTTATAAAAGAAACGGTAGAGTATCCGCAGAGTATTTATTTTGAGGATAATGTTTTTAACGGCTTTAACGAGCAGGATACAGAATATATGATGAATAACTACCTTGACGGCATTCATCTAAAGACTTTGGCTTTAAATTTACCCGACGGAAACGTAGCCATATATCATTACGAGAAAAATCAAGACGAATACGACAAGATAGTAAAAGAGGTCGTGCAAGAGCTAGGGGATAAGACGTCGCACTATGATGATATCAGAGCTAGAATCATAAAAATAATCGACTCAAATAAAATCATAACTACGAAAGATAAGATGCCTAAGATGAACTATACTGTCCTATATGACAAGGTAAATTTAAATCAGTTCGCTTCTAAATACTTTCACTCGGACACAATGAGAATCATAGACAATAAAACAAATGAAACTATTGCTTTTCAACAGAGATACTTTATGTTTAAGAGGTTAACCGATTATAGTGCTGGCGGGTATAGCGGAAAGTATATATGCGATGATAAAAGAATTTCTTTAGTTATGAACACTTTTCCAAAAATGGATTTAAATATAGGGTACGTGTTACTAAATTTTGATGCGAGATTTAAAAATTACTTTAAAGGAGAGTAAAATGAGAGTAGAAGAGAAAATATTACGCTCGCCACAAAAGACTCAAGAAACGCTACAAACAGACGATTAAATTTAACATCCGACTCTCGACTCGAAATTTATTTGGCAAAGCCGAGTCGATAAATTTAATTGACAAATTTAGCAAACAGTCCATACTTATCCGCCAAAAGATAAAGCCCTAAAAATAGCGCGGCGTATAAAACGGTTTTAAATATTTTTAGCAAGGCGTGCAAATTTGATCCTTTTTGCTTCGTTAAATTTGCAAAATATTAGCCAAAGGGCGGTTAAATTTGAGTGAAATTGGGGTGGAGAGTTGAAAAATGCGGGAGTAAAATTGGGACGGGTTACCTCAGCCGTTTTAGACGCGTTTTTGAAATTTTATATATTTTCGAGCTTGCGTTTTGGCTGAAATTTTTATCCACGACCTCGTCCGCCGCCGCTTTCGCCCAGGCTTCGTCGAAGTTCTGCCCGTTTAAATTTGCGCTGCTGGAGTAGAGCCAGTCAAATTGCCTCAAAAACTCCTCGTGAGCACACTCTTTCACGACGCGTACAGCTTTGGCGTTCGGATATAAAAACGTCGTTTTCCTCGCGCGGCGCACTAAATTTTTAAATTTAGCGGGCACGTGAGCGAGATTTTTTAGCTCGCTAAGCTTTGCCGTCGTTATTAGGCAGGGTTTGTCCGCAGGACGACGCTTGAGCGCGTTTATCTCGCGAAAATCCTTGCTCAAAAATCCCGCCGTCGTATCAGTCTGCGCCAAATAGATCATCTCTCCTCC
>NZ_CALKTQ010000334.1 GCF_937997465.1 uncultured Campylobacter sp.
TAGACATGTAGCCTGCGGAGCGAAAATTTTGCAAAATCTCGGAAAAGCGCTCACGAGACAAGCCGCTATTTAAGCGACTTTTCCGCCCATGCTCTCACTTCTGAATCTACCTCAAAGATCTTACTCTCGCTCTTTATTTTTTCGTTTTCAAACCTCTTTGCTGCGGCTAAAACCGTTCGCGAGATATCTAAAAATCCGCACTCGCCGTGCAAAAATTTATACACCGCGACCTCGTTTGCGGCGTTGATAGCTACGCCAAGATCGGGGTTTTGCAAAGCTTGATCTTTTAGCGAAAAGATAGGGTATTTTTTCAAATTTATCTCGCCGAATTTTATGTTTTTTAGAGTTTTTAGGTCCAAATTCGGCACGATTTGCGTATCGGCGGCGCTTAAATTTAGCGCCCCGTCCTCGCCCAAAATCGCATGCGCGATGGCTAAAATCATATCGGTTTTAGATAGATGCGCCGTAGTCGAGCCGTCGGCAAACTCCACCAGCGCGTGAACCGTGGACGTGCGCTCGATGAGCGCCTCGATATCCCGCACGCCGTAGAGCCAAAAAGCCTCAAGCACCTCAAAAAGCTTGTTCGCCATCGTTGCGCTGTCGATCGTGATCTTTGCGCCCATGCTCCAGTTGGGGTGTTTTAGCGCGTCTGCGGCGCGGGCGTCTTTTAGGGCTTTTATCGGGGTTTTGTAAAAGGCGCCGCCCGAGGCCGTGATGACTAGCCTAGCGACCGGGGTTTTGTTTGCGAGCAAAAATTTAAGCCCGAAATGCTCGCTATCTATCGGATTTATCGCGCCCCTGTCTAAAAATTTGCCGCCTGCTACGAGGCTTTCTTTATTTGCAAGCGCTAGCTTTTTGCCTAGCTTTTGCGCGGCTAAGCTCGGAGCAAGCCCAGCAAAGCCCACTAGAGAGTTTACGACGCGCTCGCTTTCGCACTCTTTTAGCATATCGCAGATGCCCTGCGCACCCACAAAAACGCGTTTATGCTTTACGAATTTAGCAAATTTTGACTCGGCGATACAGACGAATTTGGGCTTAAATTCGGCGATTTGCTCGTTTAAAAGCTCGTAGTTTGACGCGCAGCTCATCGCCTCGACGCCAAGGCCGAATTTGCGGGCAAGATTTAGGGTATTTGTCCCGATTGAGCCCGTCGAGCCCAGCACTACCACGATAGCGTCCAGAGCATCGCGGCAACGCCGAAAAGATAGCCGTCGACGCGGTCAAGCATACCGCCGTGACCCGGCAGCAGCGTGCTGCTATCCTTGACGCCCGCGCGGCGCTTTAAGTAGCTCTCGAAAAGATCGCCCCACACGCCAAAAACCGCAACTAAAAACGCCGTGATGAGGCTATGCCAAAAACTATCGGTCAGCACCCAGCCAAAACCCGCGCCAAAGACCGTAGCTACGGCGATACCGCCTACTACGCCTTCCCAGGTTTTATTAGGCGATGTCTCACTAAAGGCGTGTTTGCCGCAAAATTTGCCGACAAAA
>NZ_CALKTQ010000335.1 GCF_937997465.1 uncultured Campylobacter sp.
CGGCTGGGTAAATTTGACGGCTGGGTAAATTTGACGGCTGGGTAAATTTGACGGCGCGCCGAACTCTTACGAGCTCGGCGCTTTGCCGCTAGCGGTTAAAAAGTATTTTCTCTTTTTTCTAGCACAAGGTGTAGTATATAAGTCACCGCAAATGCGACCGCGCTAGGCACGATCCAGCCCAGCATCGAGTCATAAAACGGCAGCTTTTTGACGAGATCGGTCACTAGCGGTACGGAGACGCCCGCGATATCAAGGCCGTTTATCGTGCCGACGACCACGCAGACGTAGACGCAGGTGCGGTAGACGAGCTTGCTCGAGTCAATCAGCGGGTTGATAAGCGAAAGGATGATGAGCATGATGGCGATCGGATAGATGGCGATGAGCACCGGTATGGAGCCCTTGATGATAGTCGTGAGGCCAAAATTCGCCACGCCAAAGCCGATCAGGCACCACGCCGCGACCCAAATTTTGTATTTGACTCGTCCGCCCGTTAGCTCCTCGAAGTATTCGCTAGCAGAGCTGATGAGCCCCAGCGTCGTCGTGATACAAGCTAGGAAAAACGCCGAACCCAGCACCAAAACGCCCGCCTTGCCGAAATAATGACCGCTAATGCGAGATAGCAACTCAGCTCCGTTTATCTCCGGCGCGTCTTTAAACAGCTCCGCCGATGTCGCACCAAGGTAGCCCAGCATCAAGTAAATCGCCATCAAAATCACGCCCGCCGTCATGCCTGCCTTTATCGTAGATGAAACCAGGTGGCGCTCGTCTTTTACGCCCACGGTTCTGATAGCGTTTATCACAATGATACCAAATGCCAGCGACGCTAGCGCATCCATCGTCTGATAGCCCTCTACAAAGCCCTTAGCCGCGGCGCGCTGCGCGTAGTCTCCGCTAGGAGCGACGAACTCGCCGATCGGGAACAAAAATCCCGCTCCAAAAAGTAGTAAAATAAGCGCCAAAAGCAGCGGAGTTAGGTATTTGCCGAGTAGATCGACTAGTTTTGACGGATTCATACATACGTAATAATTTAACGCAAAATACGCCGCCGAGTAGAAAAATAGCCAAATTTGCAAATTTTCAGCCGAAATAAACGGCTTAACAGCGATATCAAAAGGCATATTCGCCGCGCGAGGTATCGCAAAAAGCGGCCCGATCGTGAGGTATAAAAGCGCGGTAAAAACCACCGCAAACACGGGATCTATGCGGCGCACTAAGCTTTGAAGCCCCTTTGCCCTAGCGATCGCTGCGACGCCAAGCACCGGCAAAAGCACCGCCGTAGCGCAGAAAAACATAATCGCGACGTAAAAATTCTGCCCAGCCTCTCGCCCCAAATTCGGCGGAAAGATGAAGTTCCCCGCGCCGAAAAACATGGCAAAAAGCGTGAGCGAGATGACTAAAAACTGATTTTTGCTAAGCTTTTGTTTCATTTTCGCTCCATTTTAGTTTTAAATTTGACAAATTGTATTTAGATAAAGTTGAATTTTCGTTGATTTGAGTTTAATTTGCTCATTTTTCGTACGCGCGTGTTTCGATTTGAAATTTAGCCGCGCAGCTGGAGTAAAATTTAAACATTTTAAAGTATAATCGCGCAAAGGAAAAAAATGGCAAAAACTAAAACCGTATTTGAGTGTCAAGCCTGCGGCAATCAGCAGAGCAAATGGGTCGGCAAATGCCCTCAGTGCGGGGCTTGGGATAGCTTTTTAGAGCTAAATGCGCAGCAGATCGAAACGCTAAAAGAGATATCAAAAAGTACCGCAAAACCAAGTCTCGCAAAGCAAATCAGCGAGGTCGAGATCGAAAAAGTTACGCGCATCAGCACGCAAAATAGCGAACTAGACTTAGTCCTTGGCGGCGGCGTCGTGGAGGGCTCGCTGGTGCTAATCGGCGGAAGCCCCGGCATCGGCAAGAGCACCTTGCTACTAAAAATCGCGTCAAATTTCGCCGCCCAAGGCAAAAAGACGCTCTACGTGAGCGGCGAAGAGAGCGCGAGCCAGATCAAGATGCGCGCCCAGCGCCTTGACGCGGTAAAAGACGGGCTATTTTTACTCACGGAAATTTTACTCGAAAACATCCTAGCCGAAGTGCGCAAAAACGAGTACAAAATCCTCGTCATCGACTCGATTCAGACGCTCTACAGCGAAAAAATCTCCTCGGCACCGGGCTCCGTATCGCAGGTGCGTGAGATTACATTTGAGCTTATGCGCCTAGCCAAAAATGAAAACATCTGCGTCTTTATCATCGGCCATATCACCAAGGACGGCTCGATCGCGGGACCGCGCATCTTGGAGCATATGGTGGACGTGGTGCTTTATTTTGAGGGGGACTCCAGCCGCGAGCTGCGTATGCTACGAGGGTTTAAAAACCGCTTCGGCTCGACTAGCGAGGTAGGCATCTTTGAGATGAGCGAAAACGGACTCATCAGCGCCAACGATGTCGCGGGTAAATTTTTCACGCGAGGCAAGGCTACTAGCGGCTCGGCGATCACTATCACGATGGAGGGCTCGCGCGCGCTTAGCGTCGAGATACAGGCGCTCGTGTGCGAGAGCGCGTATCCTAAACGCAGCTCCACAGGCTTTGATAAAAACCGCCTAGATATGCTGCTAGCGCTACTTGAGCGAAAATTAGAGATCCCGCTGGGTCACTACGACGTCTTTATAAACGTAAGCGGCGGCGTCAAAATCGGCGAAACGGCGGCCGATCTAGCCGTAGTCGCGGCGATCATCTCCAGCTTTAAAAACCGTCCGATCAGCAAAGAGAGCGTATTTATGGGCGAGCTTAGCCTAAACGGCGAGATTCGCGAGATATTTAACCTCGATCAGCGCCTAAAAGAGGCCAAAACGCAGAAATTTAAAAACGCGATAGTGCCGTCTAAGCCGCTTGATGCGCAGGGGCTAAAATGCTTCGTTGCAGGCGACATCACGCAGGTTTTGGAGTGGATGTAAATTTTGCGCGCCAAAACCTGCACCACAAAAATGCCGAAGGAAAAATATGGAAAATCTAAAATGGAAGCTCTCAAAAACGCTAAAAACAGCGATGAGGCAAAAAGACATAGATACTTTTACGCTAGCTAAAATCGCTAGCGAAACCTACGCAAAAACTCACGCAGATAGCTGCTTAGACGTCAGGCAAGAAGTTTTTAAAGTCATCGACGAATACGCGCCAGAGGTAAATTTAGAAATTTTGGACTTGGTTTGCAAAATTTTAGGCTCTAGCATTAAATTCGGCGAAAGCGGAGATTTTTAAATTTACGCTGTATTGCCGCGGTTTTTATAAATTTTTCCCAAAATTTTAAGCCACTATAAAAACCAAAATGTACAAATTTACGGTAAAATCAAAACCAAAATAAACGCAAAAACGGCAAAACTTGAGACGTTTAAATTTTATGCATACTTGGGCAAAATGCAAATACGGACGGCGAATTTTACATAGCTATCCGGCTAAAAAAGGCAACAATCGCCTTTGCGTAGAAAAGCTCGGCAAAAGGCGTCATTTTTGGTAGGCTACAACGGTCGCGCTCCAAAAGAGCAAGGCGGCAAAATTTACGAAAAAATAAATCGCGCCGCAAAATCAGGTTAGTTGCAGCCAAAAAATGCCGTAAAAAGCAAAAATTAGGAAGAAAATGTTTGGTTATATTAGATTTATTTTAGCGTATTTCGTATTGCTCTCGCACGTTGGCATCGGGCTAGCGGGCAAAAACATCGGCGTCTTCGCCGTAGTGATATTTTATATCCTGGCAGGACTCGTCACATCAAAGGTTTTTATCAAAATCGCGCCGCAAAACGCACAAATAAGCTACTTTATAAAAGATAGATTTTTGCGCATTTATCCCGCGTTTTTCTTCGCGTTTGCACTCACGATACTGTTTTTTTGCGCGACATCTTATTTGCATCCAAATTTTAGCGTGAAAAATTTACTTCTAAATGCTCTCATCGCGCCGCTAAACTACTTTTTTTGGCTCGACGTTTCCGTCATAGACGCGCCTGTTGGGCTAAATTTCCTTATACCGCCGGCTTGGTCGCTAGGAGCCGAGCTTCAGGCGTATGCCCTGCTCGTACTCGCGATCAAATTTAGACGGCTGGGCTACGCTCTAGCCCTTGGTTCGCTAGGAGTTTACGTAGCGGCAAATTTAGGCTTTATAAACGCCGACATTTACGGATACAGGCTTGTTTGCGGCGTATTTTTTATGTTTTACACGGGATTTTTGATCTATCAAAAAGAGCTTGGCAAGCTCGCCGTTTTTTACGCGGCGGTAGCGGCGCTGGGAGGCTATCTTTTTTACTCGCACAAATTTAGCGCTTTTGGCGCAGAGACGATGCTTGGATACTTGATCGGCGTAGCCATCGTTCTAGCGCATGAGAGGTTTAAAATTAAGCTTAAATTTAACGATATCGCAGGCTCGCTTTCATACGCTATTTTTATCAGCCATTTTCTTTTTATTTGGCTCAGCGAATTTTGGCTGAGGGGCGTAAATTTAGCCTTCGTGACGGCCGGTTCGGTCGTGTTTGGATTCGTAAATTTCTATCTTATTGAACAAAAGATAAACAAAATAAGATTTAGAAAGCAAGCTTAAAGTCAACCAAAAAAGGTATGAAAAATACTGCGAGTAAAATTTATTTTAAAACCACGAAAATCGTACGAAAAAGTATCAAAAAATCCCTAAAAATCGAAAGATTATCAACGTATGCACACTCCATTTTCACACGCTCGTCAAATGAAATTTCATTCCTGCCGCTCACCTGCCAAAGCCCGGTAAGCCCCGGCCTGACCCTTGTTATCTTGCCTAAGTTTTTGCCGATTTGCCTTTTTTCGTAAAACATATACGGACGCGGTCCGACCAAACTCATCTCAAGCCTAAGGACGTTAAAAAGCTGCGGTAGCTCATCAAGCGAAGTACGCCTGATAAATCCGCCGACTTTTGTTATGCGCGGATCAAATTCGTATTTGTGAAATTTGGCAAAATGCTCAGCCTCTGCGGGATTTTGCGCAAGATAATCGTCTAAAATTTTACGCCAATTTTTATGCATAGATCTAAATTTATAGCAGCTAAACGGCTTGCCGAAGCGCCCTATTCGCTTTTGTTTAAAAAAGATGCTCTCACCAGGCTCATTTATCTTTATGACTGCTGCTATAACGGCGACGACCGTAAGCCAAATCGGCGCAGTAGCGACAACGATGACGTAATCGATCACGGCTTTTAGCAAAATTTTAGAGCGCAGACTCATAGCTCGCCCTCTAAAAATCTCTCGTAACTACTCTCCACGAGCTCCTTTATCTCTCGCTCAAAGCGCTCTTTTGAAAATTTTAGCGCATTTTGCCTGATCGCTTGCGGATCAAATTTGTCTCTTATTTTTTCAAATTTTACCACCGCTTCGTTTAGGCTAGTTTTGCTTTGCTCGCTAAAATAAACGCCCGTGACGCCGTCTATCACGCTCTCTTTCGCACCGCCCTTACCCAGGCAGATGACTGGAGTCCCGCAGGCCTGAGCTTCCACGGGCGCTATACCAAAATCCTCCACCGCCGCAAAAACGAAAGCTTTTGCTTTACCCATCAGCTCCGCCGTTTCACGCGCACTTCGAAAACCTAAAATTTCAACATTGCTTTTAGCGATATTTTTGATTTCATTCATCTGCTCGCCGTCACCCACTACGACTAGCTTTTTGCCGCTTTCGTTAAAGGCGCGCACGATTAAATTGATCTTTTTATAAGGCACCATCCTTGAAACCGTGACGTAAAAGTCCTCTTTATTTTCGTTTAATTTAAAATTTGCAGTATCGACAGGCGGGTAGATCACGGCGGCGTCTTTGCTGTAAATTTTACGTATACGGCGAGCGATAAAATTTGAATTTGCGACGTAAACGTCGGCTCTGTTTGCCGCGGCGATATCCCACAGGCGAATTTTATGTAAAAAATATCTAGCTAGCGCCGCTTTTAGTCCGCGCTCTAGTCCGTTTTGGCGCAAATAGTCAAAATACATATCCCAAGCATAGCGCATCGGAGTGTGGATATAACTTATATGAAGCTGGTTTGAATGCGTCAAAGCGCCCTTTGCTACGGCGTGCGAACTAGACAGCACGACGTCAAATTCGCTCAGATCAAACTGCTCTATCGCTAGCGGAAAAAGCGGCAGATAGCTCCTAAATTTGCTCTTTGCAAACGGTAAATTTTGAATAAAACTGGTTCGAGCAAATTTGCCATTTAAAATCTTTTGTCTATCGTCAAATTTAAGGTAATCAACAAGGCTAAAAACCTCAAAATCATCCCAAATATCCGTAAAACTCTGCACGCAACGCTCAGCTCCGGCATAGTTTTCCAGCCAGTCGCAAACCAGAGCTTTTTTCATCCGCTCCGCTGCTACTTTCTATCGTAGTCGTCGCTGATACGAACTATATCGTCCTCACCCAGATACTCGCCCGTTTGCACTTCTATGACGATGAGATCGGAGCTTGCCGTATTTTCCAGTCGGTGAATCTGCCCGCTTTTTATATATATCGACTCGTTTTGTTTTAGTGGTGCTTCGTTGCCGTCTATCGTTACTAGCGCCTCGCCCTCGACGACGACCCAGTGCTCGTTTCGCTTAAAGTGCTTTTGCAGACTCAGCCTTTTGCCGGGCTTAACCACGATCTTTTTCATCTTGTAGCCGCTACCCTCACCCAGCACCTCATAGCTGCCCCACGGACGATACACGCTCGTGTGCGTTTCGCAAATTTCAGGCAATGAATTTGAAAAGTGCTTATAAACCTCTTTTACCTTTTGCGAGCTACCTTTTTTGGCGATCAAAAGCGCGTCTTTGGTGTCTACTACGAGCAAATTTTGCACGTCTACTAGTGCGGTCGGTTTTTTAGTTAGGATGAAATTTTCGCTCGCGCCGATTTGCAACGACTCGCCCTCGTTTTTTATCTTTTTACTCAGCTCGTCAAAGCTACCCATATCGCTCCAGCCAGCATCCAGCGGCACCATTTTGATATTTAGGCTTTTTTGCATTAGGGCGTAGTCGATACTGATATCCTCGATCTTATCCATAAAATTCGGACTTATTTTTAGCAGGCAAGGCTCGTTTGCCGAGCCCTCTATCGCCGCCGTCACGTCTTTTATGATACTTGGCGCGTACTTTTTCATCTCGCTTAAAAACACGCCCGCCTTAAAGCAAAACATACCGCTGTTAAAATAATACCCGCCCTCTTTTATAAATTTCGTCGCGGTTTCAAAATTTGGCTTTTCGATAAATCGCTCTACGTCGCCATTTTTATCGGCCTTGATGTAGCCGTAGCCCGTGTTTGGTTCGTTAGGTTTTATGCCAAACGTCACCAAAAAGCCCTGGTTTGCATAGCTTTGCGCGATCAAAAGAGCCTTTTTGTATTCGGCCTCCTCCTCGATCAAATGATCGCTCGGAGTGACGAGCAAAATTTCGTCCTCATCGCAGCAAAGCGCTGCAAAAGTAATCGCCGCGGCGGTGTTTTTACCAAATGGCTCAAGAATAAATTTATCTATTTTTTTATTTCCGCATTCGTCAAGCGCCAAAAAGTAGTGCGCCTCGTTGCAAACGATGATCGTTTTTTGCGCGTGCACGTTGCGTCTAAGCGTAAGGTCAAAGAGCGATTTTCCGTTAAAAAGCCTAATGAATTGCTTTGGCATTAGCGTTCGCGATAACGGCCAAAGCCTCGTGCCCGAACCTCCGCAAAGTATAACGTTTGTCATTTTTTACACCTTTTGCTTTAAATTTTCGACCAAATTTAAAAATGTTTCTTGAAGCCGCACCAGTAAATTTTGATCCTTGGTCTCAAATCTCGTAACGATAACAGGCGTCGTATTTGAGGCTCGTACTAGCGCCCAGCTACCGTCCTCAAATCTCACTCTAACTCCGTCTATGTCGATGATTTCGGCTATCTTACCTAAGCCTGCTAGCAAATTTTGCGCGTCGCCATTTTCGTAAATTTCAACCAAAACCTCTTTTAGCTTTGCCACAAGCTTAAATTTCTGTGCGTCGGTCGTTTTTACCTTGATCTCGTCGGTGCTAAAGACTTTTGGCAGTTTATCAAGCTCGCCGTCAAGGTTAAAGCCCTTTGCGACCAGCTCTAGCGCGCGAAACATCGCATACGTCGCGTCGTCAAAGCCAAAATACCGCTCCTTAAAGAAAATATGCCCGCTCACCTCGGCCGCCATGTCGATATTTAGCTCTTTCATCGCCTTTTTGATGTTGCTGTGGCCGGTCTTGCCCATGAAGCTTTTGCCGCCGTGCGCGTCGATCTCGTCGTACATATTTTGCGAGCATTTGACCTCGCCCAGCACGCGCGGATTTTTCATCGCGAGGCTATATAGATATGCTAGCTCATCGCCTTTTATGTTGCGTTTTTTTGTTAAAACCGCGATACGGTCGCCGTCGCCGTCAAAGCCAAATCCTATGTCAAATTCGCCCTTTAGCGCAGCTTTTAGATCGCTCAAGTTTTTCTCCTCGCTTGGATCTGGGTGATGATTTGGGAAGTTGCCGTCGGGCTGTGGATATAAAATTTTCGCATCCAAATTTAATGCCTCGCAAATTTCGGGCAGAACCGCGCCGACCGCGCCGTTTGCGCAGTCGATGACGATTTTAAGCGGTAAGGCTTTTAGATGTGCAAACTGCTCTATGAGAAAATTTTTATAAGGCGTCGCGATGTCGAATTTCTCGGCTCTCAAATCATCGGGGATTTGCGTTTTTGCCGCGATGTCCGCTAGTACGGCGGTTTTTAACTTTTGCAAATCCTCACCAAAATAGCTATCTTTAAAAATCGTGATTTTAAAGCCGTTGTACTCTTTTGGATTATGAGAGCCGGTTATCATTATATTTGCGTCAAATTTGCCTGAAAACACGCTAAAATAGCCAACCGGAGTCGGTAGCAAGCCGATATCGTAGACTTTGATACCGGCCAAATTTAGCCCGCTAACTAGCCAGCCGAAAATCTCATTCGCACTTAGCCTAGCGTCATATCCTACGCTAACGTTTTTTGCGCCTCGGCGTAGCATCTCTCGACCCAAATTTAACCCGATCGCTTTGACGCTGATTTCATTTAGATCGCGCTCGTAAATACCGCGTATATCGTATTCTCTAAAAATTTCGTCTATCAAAATTTTACCTTTATAAATTTATTTTATTTTAAGACGGCGTATTTTAGCATTTTTGGGTTAAATTTTACTAAACGGCGACGTCTCCAAGCTTTGCGCTAATAGCTTCTATCAAGCTTTGAGGCGCGATTTTGATCTGTTTTCCGCGAACCCCGGCGCTTACGTAGACGTAGTCTTGTTTTAAAATCCTCTCGTCAAAAAACGTCTCAAACGCCTTTTTCATCGCTATAGGCGAGCAGCCGCCCCTGATATAGCCCGTCACTTTTTCAAGTTCTCTTAAGTTTAAAAGTTCGCATTTTTTATGTCCGCTGAGTCTAGCCAGAGCTTTTAAATTTAAGCTCAAATCACCCTGTATGCACGCTACGACATAGCCTCTAGGCTCGCATTCGCAGACGATGGTTTTATATATTTTTTCTATTTGCTCGCCGCAAACGGCAGCTACGTGAACGGCGCTCAGATCGCTCTCATCCACTTCGTATTCAACTAGCTCGTAGGGGATATTTTTACCGTCTAAAAACCTCGCGGCATTTGTTTTATGTACCATTGCCTTCTCATTTTTCAAAAATTTAAGATATAATTATAGCTAAAATTTTAAGGAGAATAGATGGCTGAAGAAATTTTAGAAAATCAAGGCAAAAAGGGAAACGGGCTGGTTCTTATCATCATCATTGTTATTTTACTGCTTCTTTTGGTAGTTGGCGGACTTTTGGCGTTCTTGCTAATGGGCGGCAATGAAGAGAATGCGCAAGCGCAAACGGCACAGGTTCAAACCGAGCAAGTCCAAGCCGCAGCACCTAAAAATACGGCGGGCAAGCGATCAAACGATTATGTAAATATGGGCCCGGTTTATCCGCTAGATCAGTTTATCGTAAATTTGCTTAGCGAAAGCGGCTCGAGATACCTAAAAACGAAGGTTGATCTAGAGCTTAGCGCCGATACATTAACGCCTGAAATCGATAAGAAAAAGCCGCTAATAAGGGATATCGTCGTATCTACACTCTCGTCTAAAACGTACGAAGAGGTAAGCACTCAAAAAGGCAAAAACCGTCTAAAGGACGAGATAGTCGACCGCCTAAACGAGGTTTTGGCCGACGGTCATATAAAAAACATCTACTTTACCGACTTTGTGGTGCAATGATCGGCATAGATATCGTAGCGATCTCGCGTATCTCAAGGCTTAAAGAGCGGCGAGGCGAGGATTTTTTGAGATATTTTTTGAGCGACGACGAGATAAATATCGCAAAAACGGACGCTACGATAGCGGGATTTTTCGCAGCTAAAGAAGCTATCAGCAAGGCTCTTGGCTGCGGGATCTCGGCTGAGTTTTCGTTCTTTGACGCTCAAATTTATAAAGACGAGAAAAACGCTCCAAAAGTAAAGCTCTCAGAAAAAATCATTAAAAATTTTAATCTAAAAGACGCACAAATCACCATCAGTCACGACGGCGGCTTTGCGATAGCTGCAGCGATACTGCAAAAAGCGGATTAGGCTTTCAAATTTGGATCTAATTTACTAAATTCCGCCTACCACGTCTTTTGCCCGACAAACACAAGCCAAATTTGTGTGTTTTTTAACCCGCGAAGATTTAGCACAGCAATCGTCAAATTTGATCCCGAGAACCCGCCATAGCCGCAAATTTAATCACACTGAAGCACTAGCCAGCTTTTATCAAATTTCCTCTCGCGTAGATCGCTTTTTCTGATCCACAGATAAATTTTACCGCAATCACACCACATCATCTCGTTTTCGTCGTTACTTCCGATTTGTAGTAGTAGCGTCCACTCGCCGATATTTTGCCGCAATTTTTTAAACTCCGGCCCGCTATAATCCTCATCGCCGCCGCAATAAAAGCCGTTTGTCACAAGCTCGCACTCTAGCTCCATACCGCCTTGGATATTGCCTGAATGTCCTAAAATTTTATTTTCACTGCGCTGCTCGCAAAAATCATCCGCCATCTGCCAATATGCGTCGATTTCGTCATCGCTCATCTCGATATCGCCGACCAAATCGCTCTCCAAATCCGGCAACTCGGTCGTATTTGCAAATTTTAAAGAAGTCGCCGCAAACGCTTCGTTGTTTTCAAACGGCGCGACTTTGCGTTCCAGCTAGCTCGTATCCTCCGCATAAATCACCTTTTTGAAAGCGCCGTCTTTTGGACCCTATCCCCACGGCATCCCGGCGCAATCATAAAATAGATAGAGCATGCCGCGACTCGGCAACTCGCTCTGGGTATCAAACTCTGAAACTTCGCTAAAATTTATCTGCGCTATAAAATGAAGCGGCTCGCCGGTTTGCTCATTTACGGGCCACGGCTCGTTTCGCGGTAAATCTAGTGGTCCCCCAAATTTTGACGCGCCTATCGGTATTTGCTGATCGTCGCTTACTTTTAGCGAAATTTCCACCGCATTTTTAGCATAGCTTTTTATCTCTTCAATTATACGCTCAGATCCGTATTTTTCATATCTTGCGCGTAAATTTTGCAAATTTTCAAATTTAACGCATTGCGGTAAAAAGTTAGATAAATTTCACTTCTGCAAAGTCGGCAGATGCCAGCCGAGATAATACGCCGCAAGCCTAAACACGACGCCAAACGCAAAAAGCCCCATCACCCAAAATACGCTCGTAAATCCCGCATAATCCATCGAGAAATAAATCAGCCCCACGACGATGCTAACCGTCGCGTAAAGCCCGGTTTTTAGGCACCAAGGGATCTCGTTAAACAGCACGTCGCGTATCATGCCGCCGCCTACGCCGTTGCAAAGTGCAAGTAGCACGACGCCAAAGACGTTGTAGCCAAACTGCAGCGCCACGATCGCTCCGACGATAGAAAAGCTCACCAGGTCTACGGCGTCGGTGGTGACGAAAAGGAATTTTTTCTCGATGTCGCTTCGCTTGTGCAGGCGCAAAAACGCCGAGAGAAAGAGCATCGCCATCACGATGATGCACGGAGCATAGTGCGTAAACGAATACGGCGGGCGCGATACGATAGCGTCACGCATAAATCCGCCTCCAAGCGCGGTTAGAAGCGCGGCGATAAAGATACCCAGCCAGTCGCAGTCGCGCTTAACCGCGAAGATAAATCCGCTCGTGGCTGCGGAGGCTATGCCGATGTATTCGGCGACGAGGAGCGCAGTCATTTTTAACCTTAAGTTTTTAAACGAGATTTTACATTTTTAAAATAAAAAAGTAGTTGAATTTAAATGAAATTTAGCGCGCAAAAGAGAGGGCAAAATATGCGAAAAAAGAGTAAAATTTAAGTGCATTTTACGAGATAGGCAAGTACGAATTTACCGCTTTTACCCTATCTAGAGACTTACGTATTTATTTAGAGTGAAGCAAAATTTGACCATACCGACGAACTCGGCATGGTCGCCATGAGTAAAATCATCGCCGTAAAGAGAACTTAGACACGTAAACATCAAAATATGACACATCCGCCGTCTAAACTATCTATAGCGGCGTATCCGTCCATAAAAAATACGCCGCCGCGCCGAAAAACTAAATTTTAAAATTTTCTATCTCGTTGAAATTTAGATACCGATAGATTTGCGCCTCTTTGCCAGCAAGCTTTTGGGGCACGATATTCATGTATTCTGAGACGCTTGGTAGCCTACCTAGCACGGCGCAAACTGCCGCTAGCTCGGCGCTACCAAGATACACCCGAGCACCCATGCCCATGCGGTTATCAAAATTTCGCGTCGAGGTCGAAAACACGGTCGCGCCGTCGTTTACGCGGGCTTGGTTACCCATACAAAGCGAGCAGCCAGGCACCTCCGTGCGAGCGCCCACCGCGCGAAAGATATCGTAGTAACCCTCCGCCTCCAGCAGCCGCTGATCCATCTTAGTCGGCGGCGCGATCCAGAGTCTAGTAGGCAGCGTCCCAAGCCCCCGCAGAGCCTCGCCGAGTGCTCGGTAGTGGCCGATATTGGTCATACAGCTACCCACAAATACCTCGTCGATCTTATGCGGGCGCGAGCTACTAGCCAAAATTTCGCTCAGAGTCGTGACGTCGTCGGGGTCGTTCGGGCAGGCCAGGATGGGCTCAGTGATTTCGTCCAAATTTATCTCGATCACCTCGGCGTAGCGCGCGTTCTTGTCGGCTCGCAGCAAGCTAGGCGCCGCTAGCCACTCGCGCATTTTTGCCGCGCGCCGCTCCAGGCTCGCCCTGCTCTCATACCCGGCCTCTATCATCGCCTCGATGAGAGCGACGTTTGAGCGGACGTATTCGCAGACGCTCTGCTGACTCAAATTTACCGCGCAGGCCGCCGCAGAGCGCTCGGCCGAGGCGTCGCTTAGCTCAAAGGCCTGCTCGACTTTTAGATTTTCCAGCCCTTCTATCTCTAAAATTTTACCCGCAAATACGTTTTTCTTGCCTTTCTTTTCGACCGTGAGCAGCCCGCGCTTGATCGCGTAGTACGGGATCGCATTTACCAGATCGCGCAGCGTCACGCCCCTTTGCAGTCGCCCGCTAAATCGCACGAGCACGGAGCCTGGCATATTTAGCGGCATGGCTCCCGATACCGCCGCAAACGCCACCAGCCCGCTACCCGCAGGGAAGCTCACGCCGATAGGAAAGCGCGTATGAGAGTCGCCGCCAGTGCCTACGGTATCTGGCAGCACCATGCGGTTTAGCCACGAGTGTATGACCCCGTCGCCGGGCCTCAGGCTCACTCCGCCGCGCGAGCTCATAAATTTAGGCAGCGTCCTTTGCGTTTCAAGGTCGCTAGGCTTTGGATAGGCCGCCGTGTGACAAAAGCTCTGCAGCACGAAATCTGCCGAAAACCCAAGGCTTGCCAGCTCCTTGATCTCGTCGCGCGTCATCGGCCCAGTGGTATCCTGCGAGCCTACGGTGAGAGTTGCTGGTTCGCAGTACTGTCCTGCCCTGACCCCCCGCACGCCGCAGGCCTTGCCCACGATCTTTTGAGCTAGCGTATATCCCTCGCTCTCATCCGTTTGCGGCTGCGCGGGCTTTGCGAATATATCCTCCGCGCCTAAATTTAGCGCCGCCCTAGCCTTACCGCAAAGCGAGCGGCCGATGATGAGCGGTATGCGCCCGCCCGCTCTGATCTCGTCAAATATCGTGTTTGGCGCAAGCGTAAAACGAGCGACCGGCTCGCCTTGGGGTTTTTCGTTTTCATTTAAATTTTCAAATTTAGTTTCACCGTAAATTGAAACCGCGTCAAATTTACCCTCGGCGCTCAAATTTACGCGCCCGACGCGGAACATCTCGCCCGCGTATGGATAGATATCGACGACGTCGCCCGTCTCTAGCGCGCTCGCGTCGGCTACTATGGGCAGCGCGCCGCTATCCTCGGCGGTATTAAAAAATATCGGCGCGATCGCCGTACCTATCACGATGCTGC
>NZ_CALKTQ010000336.1 GCF_937997465.1 uncultured Campylobacter sp.
CCTACGCGATGAGTATCGGCATGAGCCTGGGCTACGTGCGCGCGCTACCAATGATGTCGGGACAGCTAGCCTCTCTGGCCTTCGTGGGGATTTGCTGTATGCTGGGCGTTGGCGCGGTTTTGGCGCATTATAGCTTCGCGTTTAAGGTTTTAAACATCATCGCAGGCCTTTATCTGCTATATCTTGGCGCTATGCTGTTTTTTAGCAAGGGGCAGCTTAGTATCACGAAGGTCTCGCAGCTTCCGAGTAAAAAGCAGATGTTTTTAAACGGCGCCGTGGTCTGCATCTCAAATCCTAAGGCGTGGATTTTTCTATCGGCTTTGTTGCCGACTTTTTTGGACGCGAACGATCCTTTTAGCCTGCCTCGCATACTCTCTATTACGGTTACGCTCGTTTCTATCGAGTTTTGCTCGCTAAGCATCTATGCTCTTGGCGGAGCGATACTAAAGAAATTTTTGCAAACTCACCTGCGCCTTTTGGAGGTTTTTACAGCCGCCATCATCTGCGTCATCGGCATTTTGATGATGCTTCGCTAAATTCACCCGCCGAATTCTAGTTAAATTTGATAAAATAGGACAAAATCTATCGCCTTGCCCGTTAAATTCGTGGCAAATTTAAGGAAAATAAATGTTTAAAATTTTAGTCGCCGAGGATGACGAAAATTTAAATAAAATAATCTGCCTAAAGCTCGCACAGGAGGGCTTTTCGCCGCTTGCGGCTTTTGACGGAGAGCTGGCTTTGCAGCTGCTAGAGAGCGAGCGCGCCGATCTTGTCGTCACCGATATCATGATGCCCGGACTTAGCGGATATGAGCTAACCAAACAAATCAAGCTGCTAGACGAGTCGCTGCCGGTGCTCATGATAACGGCAAAAAGCGGCATGGAGGGGATGGAGAAGGGCTTTGTCATGGGGGCGGACGACTATATGAGCAAGCCTTTAAATTTAAAGGAGCTGATTTTACGCATAAACGCGCTTTTGCGCCGAGCCAAGATCGCTAGCGGCAAGCGGCTGAGGTTTAAAAACTCCGAGCTAGACTATGCGGCACTTAGCCTAAAAATCGGCGGCGAGGTCGTGGAGCTAGCTCCAAAGGAGTTTTATTTGCTATTTTTACTGCTCTCAAACCCTGGCAAAATTTTCACTCGCCTAGAAATCATGCAAGAAATCTGGGGCTACGACACGGATAGCGACGAGCGCGCGGTCGATACGCACGTAAAAAAGCTACGCCGCAAGCTAGAAAGCTGCACGGACTTTGAGATAGCTACGGTACGCGGCATCGGCTACAAGGGCGAAATTTACGAGTGAGAGGGCGGGTGAGATAAAGTGAAAATTTTAAAAGCTATTTTCGCGGCGGCATCGGCGGTTTGCTATCTAAACTCGGCTGTTTTACCCGAAAACGACTGGAGCAAAAAGGATCTAAAAGGCGAGGTCAAAAGTATGACGGCTACGGAGTACGAATACTCCGTAGACGGCTCGGGCGCGCTAGAAAATACGCGCGTAAAGCGGACGGAGTTTAACGAAAACGGCTATATACTGCAAGAAACCGAGCGCATAAACGGCGTGCCAAACAGCTCGGTTTTGTTTGAGTACGGCAAAGACGGGTTAATACGCAAAAAATATCAAGATAGCGCCGTTTATCTCTACGAATACGAATTTGACGGCGAAAATTTAGTCGCGACGGCCAAAGAACAGCATGTGGGGGATAAATTTTACCCGCGCACGGAGAAAACTACCTACGGCAAGGACGGCAAAATGATCGCTAGGACGGTGTATTCCGGTGGAACGCTAGTGATGGACGATAGCTACGTCTACGACGAAAAGGGCGTTTTAACGCGGATAGAAAATAATATGGAGCCGCGGCACGGCATAGAGATAAGCTTTGAGCGCAAGCCAAACGGCGAATATGAAAAAATCAAGCAAGCCCCGAACTCAAAATGGGTTTATTATTACGCCGCAAACGGCGACGAGATGGAGTATACGTCGGTAAATTACTTCGGCTCTGAGGCAAAAATCTGGCAAATCTTGCAGTTTAAGGATATAAGCAGGGACGAGCGGGGAAATTTGACGCATAAAACCTCGGTCAAATTTAAGCCCGCGGACAAATACTACGAAAACGGCGACATAAAAGAGATCGGTCTATACAAAAAAACGGAAATAAAATATGAATACTACGCAAAATAAGAAAAAATACCTAATCAGCTTAAAAACCTACACCGCGGCGATGTTTATCTTCGTCTTTTGCGTGCTTTGCGTCGCGGCGTCGGCGGCGATCCTGGCTTACGAGCAGATATTTGAGATGAAGCTTGGGATGTTTTGGGGCATTATCAGCTTTTGCGCGATCGTGATGGGCGCGGGCGGAGCGATATTTTATGCCGTAACGGCGTATTTTTTAAGATACGTCGAGAGTTTTAGGCTAGCAGCCGGAAAGATCGCTAGAGGCGACTTCGCCGTTAGGGTCGCACGCAAGAACTGCAAATGCGGCTCTGATAGTGAGTATCTGCACGAGCTAGACGAGCTGGCGGCAAATATAAATTTGACCGCGGCGGCGCTAGAAAAAATGGACTACATGCAAAAGGACTTCATTTCAAACGTCTCGCACGAGCTAAAAACGCCTCTAAGCGTCATCAGCGGCTACTGCGAGATCGCTCAGGACGAGACGGACGAGGCGCGCAGAAACGAGTATCTGAGGCTCATAAAAGAGCAGGCAAACTCGCTAAGTAGGCTGTGCGAGGACATGCTGCTGCTCTCGCGGCTAGATAGCCAGGCGGGCGTAAATTTAGACGAAAACGTGCGAGTAGACGAGCAGCTACGAAAGGCTGCGGCGATGCTGATGCAAAAGTACGGCGGGCGGGAGTTTGATCTGGATCTACCCGCCGTAAGCGTACGCAGCAACGCCTCGATGCTAGCGCAAATTTGGGTAAATTTGATGGATAACGCGCTGAAATATTCAGCCGCCGATATCGGCGTGAGCTGCCGCGAAGAGGGCGGTGGGCTTGTCGTGCGCATTAGCGACAAGGGGGCGGGTATCGAGGCTAAAAAGCTAGAAAAAATCTACGATAAATTTTATCAATGCGAGGAGTCGCACAAGGGCAAGGGTAGCGGTCTAGGGCTATCTATCGTGCGCCGTATCGTTCATCTTTTGGGCGGCGAGATAAGCCTTGAAAGCGAGCCTGGATGCGGTACGACCGTAAGCGTAAAGATCCCAAACGCGCGTAAAATTTGAGGGAAACCGCGGCTAAAATAGTTCAAATTTGCGATTCTTCGACGGGCAAATTTGACTCTCAGGCTCGGCTGATTGCGCGGCAAATTTGACTTTCGGGCGCAAAATTTGACGAAAATTTAAATTTGCCGCAAGCGACGCAACCGAGTTTGCCGTAAATTTGACGAAATAAGCGCAAATTTAACGCGAAATTTTAAAAAGTCATACAAAGGACACATTGAGGACACAAAAGGTCATTATAATTCTCCAAAAATAAAGGAGAAAAAGATGAAAGATTCTGCAGTAACTCACGTAACTATGGCTATCGGAGCCGTGCTTTGGGGTTGTCTAATGGCAGCGGTAGTTTTATTTTAACCGAAAACAAAAACGTAAAAACAAAAAATCTACGGACGAGTATCCAAGCGATATCTCGTCCTTCCTCTAAATCAAATTTAACCGCTATCCCGCACCGCTTTTAAAACCCGGCTTTTCTAGCTGCTTAAATTTACTAGGTTTATTAAATTTCCTGCTCGGCGAGCTTGTTTTTATATAAAATTTAAAATTTGACTCGCGAGCCGAACCGTCTAAATTTAACCTCAAATTTACCCGCACCGACCGCTAGCTGTCGCGCTTTGATTGTTTATTTAGCTTCTTTTGGATAAAATCGCCCAAATTTAATCTTAAGGCGAATCATGAAACAAGCAAAAGTCTGGAAATTCGGCGACAATATCGACACCGACATCATCATAGCCGCGCGCTATCTCAACACCTCCGACGAAAAAATCTTGGCCACTCATATCATGGAGGACGCCGATCCCGAGTTTAGTAAAAAAATCTCCGCGGGCGATGTCATCGTAGCGGGCGAAAATTTCGGCTGCGGTAGCTCACGCGAGCACGCTCCTTTGGCGCTTAAGGCCGCAGGCATCGGCGCGGTGATAGCCAAGAGTTTTGCTAGGATTTTTTATAGAAATAGCTTTAACACTGGGCTTTTAATACTAGAAATCAAAGAAACAGACGAGATAAACGCGGGCGACGAGCTAAAAATCGACGTGGATAACGGCGCGGTCGTAAATTTAACGAGCGGCAAAGAGTATAAATTTAGCCCGATACCGCCGTTTATGCAAGAGCTTTTAAAAAGCGGCGGCCTCATAGAATACGCCAAAACAAGGATATAAAATGGCTAAAATTTATAACATAGCGGTGATAAAAGGCGACGGCATCGGCCCTGAGATAGTCGATGAAGCGATAAAGGCGCTGGACGCGGCTAGCGCGGAGTTTGGTTTTGAACTTAGCTATAACTACTACCTGATGGGCGGCGCTGCGATCGACGTGTTTGGCGAGCCTTTGCCTAGCGAGACGCTAAGCGGCGCGCTAAACTCGGACGCGGTGCTTTTTGGAGCTATAGGCGGGCCAAAATGGGACGGCTTGCCGCGTCATCTGCGTCCTGAAAGCGGGCTTTTGAAGCTGCGAAAAGGGCTTGGCGCGTATGCAAATTTGCGCCCTGCGATGATATTTGACGAGCTGGTGGACGCTAGTACGCTAAAGCCGTCAGTCCTTCAGGGCGTCGATTTTATCGTGGTTCGCGAGCTAACGGGCGGGATATACTTCGGTCAGCCGCGTGAGAAAAAAGAAAACAGCGCCTACAACACGATGACCTACACGAGCGAGGAGATCGAGCGCATCGCAAAGGTCGGATTTGAAACCGCGATGAAGCGCAAAAAACGCGTCTGCATGGTTGATAAGGCAAACGTGCTAGAGACCAGTCAGCTGTGGCGTGAGGTCACGAGCGAGGTCGCAAAGAGCTATCCGGAGGTAAATTTGGAGTTTATGTACGTCGATAACGCAGCCATGCAGCTCGTGCGAGCGCCTAGTAAATTCGACGTGATTTTGACGGAAAATCTCTTCGGCGATATCCTAAGCGACGAGGCTAGCATGGTGTGCGGCTCGATCGGTCTGCTGCCAAGCGCTAGCATCGGCGGCAAGGTTGGTATCTACGAGCCCATCCACGGCAGCGCGCCCGATATCGCTGGGCAGGGCATCGCAAACCCGGTCGCTACTATACTAAGCGCTGCGATGATGCTTAGGTATTCATTTGGTGAAAATGCGGCTGCAAAAGCTATCGAAAACGCCGTAAAAGCAGCGCTCGCGCAAGGATACAGGACAAAGGATATAGCGGAGTTTGGCGCTAAAGAGATTTGCTCTACGAGCGAAATGGGCGGCATCATCGCCTCGCTAATAAAAAAATGAAAAATACTATCACAGAAGCCCTAATCTACGAGGCTCAGGGGCTAAAAGACGATGCTCTGATAGTTTATAAAAACATCTTAAAGCGCGAGCCGACAAACGCCGCTGCGATCGCCGCGATAAGGCGTCTAAGCGGCCTTAGCAGGAAAAAAACGGGCGTAAACGAGCAGATGAAAGACTTTTTCATCAAAATGAAAACCGACGAAGAAATAACCGAATTTAAAAGGTGGCTGATAAAACTATGAAACTAGAAGAAATAGCAAAAATGGCGATAGACGAGGTGGCGATGGAGCTAGAGCGAATGGACGCCGCGCAGGAAAGCTTGGCCTCGGATGCTGAAAACGGGTCAAATTTAACGAGCTCTCCAGTCTCAAGCGGCGACGTAAATTTGACTAACGCCGCGGGCCTTGCAAATTTAGTCGGCGAGATAAGCGTAGCGGACGAGGCTAGCGAGTTTGAGGCGGCTTTGGATAGTGCGGTAAATTCTCAAAAAACGGCGGCGAAATTTGACGCCGTCCAGGAGTCCGACCTGACCGCCGCGCCGCAAAAAGCCTTTGAGGTCGAGGTTGCGAATTTTACGGGCGAGGAGATATTTCTAAAAAACCTAAAAGAGCGCATTTTGGTGCTTTTTGAAGGGCTAAACG
>NZ_CALKTQ010000337.1 GCF_937997465.1 uncultured Campylobacter sp.
GGTGAAAGGATTCGAACCTTCGGCCCTCTGGTCCCAAACCAGATGCGCTAACCAGCCTGCGCTACACCCCGAGGCATTGCGAGTTTAGCCTACTTATTGAAAAGGCGCATTGTAGCCAAAAAAATGCGCTATGTCAAGAAAAATAAGCTTAAATTTGAAAATTTGCGAAAATTTTCGCTTCAAGCCGCGCAAATTCGGCCAAGAATAAATTTAGTATAAAAGAAAAAAGTTAGCCCGATCAGCCAAACGTTAAAAAACATCGCTTTAAAAATATCTTGCAACTCCCCGCCAAAAACATCTGCCACGAGCGTGTAAAGCGCGATTTGCAGCACTATCTGGCGAGTAAAATTTAAAACAAAAACCGCCGCCGGTCTTTTTACGCCTTGAAGCGTCGAGCCGGAGAGATTTATAAGCGCGTAACCCATAAAAGCTAGCGAATTTACCGCAAAATAGCTCCTCGCCGCACTCACAACTTCGGGCGTCTCGTCAAAAAACCCAACCAAAATCCCGCCGAGCCCAAGGCAAAAAGTCGCCGCAAAAATGCAATAAACCGCTAAAAATTTGACCGCATAGGCGTAGCATCCGCGCACTCTGGCGTATTCGCGAGCGCCGAAGTTTTGCGATACGATACCAAGAACCGCCGATGCGATGCCAGTCGTCGGCAGCATGACGATCTGTTCGATGCGAAGAGCTAGGCCATAACCTGCGACCGCGTGCGTGCCGTAGCGGCTGATAAAATGCATAAGCACGAGCCCGCCAAGCGACATCGATAGATAGTTTAGACACGCGGGCAAGGCTTGGGCCAAAATTTTGCGGTAGATGGCGAGTTCGGGCGCAAATGAGCGTAAATCTAAAAAATTTATCATGCCGGTTTTTGCAACCTTAATGCCTAAAAATAGCGAGCCTAAAAGCTGCACCGAAGCCGTTGCTAGCGCTATCCCTCCGATACCAAGCCCGCAAAAATCCACATAAAAAAAGCAAAAGCCCAAATTTATAAAAAGTCCCGCAAAAAGCCAGTTTCGCAGGCTCTTCGTATCGCCCGTAGCCACCAGCACACCGTTTAGCGATTTTATGAGTAAGAAAAACGGCGAGGCAAGAAATATCACGCGGTTATATGCCATGGCTTCGCGCAAAAACTCATCGTTTGCACCTAAAATTTTAAGCAAATGCGGAGTAAAAATAAAGCCCGAAAGCCCCATAAAAACTGCGCAAAGAAATACGAAAAATACGCCCTTTGCGGCATAAATTTTAGCGAGTTTTTCTTTGCCGCCGCCAAGCGCGTTACCGACAAGCGCCGTTAGCGCCGAGCCAAAGCCAAGCCCCACGCCAACGACGCTGATATAGAGCAAAAAACTCATCGAAAAGCCCGCCAGCGCCTGCGTCGAGATGCGCGCAGCAAAAAATACGCCAGTCACGTTGTAAAACGTGTTAAAGCTCATCGCAACGCCCGCGGGCGCGGCTAGGCGCAGCACGAGCTTGTTTACGGGCTCTTTTGTGAGATTCACTTGATTTTGAGCTCCAAAAGCGCGTCTTTTACGTCTTTTGGCACGCGGTAGCTGTCGCGGATCTTTGAGATCGTTTTGTTGTGGGTAAATTTACTCAGCCGCCCGCTCTCTAGCAGCTCTCGCCCCGCGCCGTCAAATTTGATAAAAACCTCGGCTAAACACCAAGCCGCCGCCATTTGCACGTAGTAGCGCTCGTCTTTTTCCTCGGCGCAAATTTCAAAAAACCGCTCAAGCGGAAGCGAATTAAAATTGCGCATAAAATAAACGTAGAAAAATCGCTTTTCGTATTCTAAATTTGAGCCTAGAGCCTGCTTTAGCAGCGCATCTACGTAGCTTGAGTCGGTAAATTTGGGCTCAAAGCCGTCCGTCACCGCCCAGTTTGGCATCGTTTTGATAAACTCGCTAGCTAGCTTAAATTTGGCTTCGTCGTCTTTTATGAGCATTATCAAAAAGCCCTTTAGCATGAACTCCTCGTGAAAAAACGGCTCGTAAGCAGCGATCTGCTTTAAATTTAGCCGAGCGAAATTTCGCTTTGCCAGGCGTCTTAGCTCGGGAGTTTTTACGCCTAAAATTTCGGGGCTTTTGATGAGTTTTTGCGAAAATGCCGCCAGCTTTTCGCTCTTAAGCCCCTCTAAAATTTCTAAAAATTCGCCTTTTACGTCCACGCTAGCTCCTTTGCTTTTTAAATTTACTGCTCAAATTCGTCATGCTTAAATTTGACGCGTCAAAAAACCAAAGCGTCAAATTTGCCGCCCTGTGCGCCTAAAAGCAAATTTAAAGACTCAAATTTTACTTTTGAGCCTCTTGCGCGCGTTTTGCCGACTTTTTGCGAGCGTAGATGTTGATGAGCTCCACACCCAGAGAAAACGCCATCGCAAAGTAAACGTAGCCCTTAGGCACGTGCATACCGAGCCCCTCGCCCACAAGCGTAAAGCCGATCAGGATCAAGAATGCAAGCGCGAGAATTTTGATCGTCGGGTTGTTGTCGACGAAATTTGAAATGCCCTTAGACGCAAACATCATCACGCCCACAGCAAGTATCACTGCTAAAATCATGATCTCGATGTGGTTTGCCATGCCCACTGCTGTGATGACGCTATCGAGCGAAAAGACGATATCAAGCACGGCGATCTCTGCGATAACGACCCAAAAACTCGCATGCCCCTTGCTCGCCGAGTGCTCCTCGTGCTCGCCGCTGACGCTTGAGTGGATCTCTAGCGTGGACTTACCAATGAGGAAAAGTCCGCCCAAAATCAGCACCAAATCGCGCCCCGTGATCGTAAAGTCAAACACGCTAAATAGCGGCTTGGTAAGCTTCATAATCCAAAATAGCGAAAGCAGTAGCGCAATCCTCGTTAGCATCGCGAGCGAAAGCCCTAAAATACGGCCTTTGTCGCGCTGCTCAGGCGGGAGCTTGCCGACTAGGATCGCGATAAATATGATGTTATCGATACCAAGCACGATCTCAAGCCCCGTTAGCGTCACGAGCGACAGCCACGCCTCGGGCGAAAAAATCCAATCGAACATTTTTTTCCTTTTTTATAAATTAGGGCGCGATTATAGCCAAAACGGGTTTAAATTTGATTGAGCGGGCAGGAATGGGTGTTTGGGGATCAAATTTGACGATTTTAACGCACGAATATTTGAGTTTTCAGGCGATTAAATTTGACGAATTTTGGTTTATTTGGCAGTGATAAAATTTGCCGCGATGAAATTTGATTTCACAAAATACGCCGCAAACGGTTTTGAGGTTAAATTTTAGAAAATCCAAATTTAAGAAAAATTATCTTAGATAAAGGGCATTTAAGCGATAAGCGGATAAAATTAAAATCTTTTGTGAAATTTAAAATGAAGTGGTGACCCCTACGAGACTCGAACTCGTGTTACCGCCGTGAAAGGGCGATGTCCTAACCGCTAGACGAAGGGGCCACAAATTAGCGGAAATGGGATTTTACATTAAAGATAATAAAAAATAGCTTAAACCAAGGATAAAAAATCATGAAAAAATTTTCCAAATTTGCTTTGACTGCGCTTGCGTGCCTTGCATTTGGCGGTTGCACCGCACTACAAAGCCAAAAATCATCAGACAAATTTACCGTCACCATCCTCACTCCGCCGCTAAAAATCAACGACGTGGGCTTCCTACACAAAAGCGCAAATCAGCTAAATTTGCAAATTTATAGCTCTGGCGTAAATACGGTAAATCTCAAAATAAACGACAAAATTTGCATGAACGGCGCGTGCTTTGAGAAAAAAGAATTTAACAAAAAGTTCTTTTTAGAGGAGAGATACGACGACTTTTTCACGGAAATTTTGGAGCGCAAGCCGCTATATGACGGCGTAGATGTAATGACAAATTCGTGCGGTTTTATACAAGATATAAGTAAATATTCAATAAAATACGAAGTTTGCGGTAAAAATATCAGTTTTTTCGATACTAAAAACCGCATAAAAATCATCATAAAAGAGCTTCAATGAAATTTATCGGCGCGCACGTCAGTATCGCGGGCGGCGTAGAAAACGCTCCGCTAAATGCGGCAAATATCGGCGCGAACGCCTTTGCGATGTTCGTTAAAAATCAGCGTCAATGGGAGGCCAAGCCGCTAACCCCAGAAAATATCTCCAAATTTAAGCAAAATTTAAAAGCCGCCGGCATCAAGCCCAGGCACGTTTTGCCGCACAACGGCTACCTTATAAATTTAGGCCATCCGAGCGCCGAGCAGCGTCAAAAGTCCATTAACGCCTTTTTAGACGAAATTTACCGCGTAGAGGCGCTTGGTCTAGTGATGATAAATTTTCATCCGGGTTCGTACTTAAATGAAATTTCGCCAGAAATTTGCCTCGAAAATATTGCAAATTCCGTAAATTTCCTACTCGAAAATAGCCAAAACGTAAAGCTAGTCATAGAAAATACTGCCGGCCAGGGCTCGAATTTGGGCTTTAAATTTGAGCACCTAGCCTATATCATCAAACGCTGTATAGACAAAAACAGGATCGGCGTGTGTCTGGATACCTGTCATACCTTTGCCGCGGGATACGATATCAGAGACGACTACCGGCGCGTGATGAGCGAATTTGACGAGATAGTCGGGCGCGATATGCTGTGCGGCATGCATCTAAACGATACGAAATTTGACCTAGCCAGCAAAAAGGATCGCCACGAGAGCTTAGGAAAGGGCTTTTTGGGCTTAAAAACATTTGAAAATATCATAAACGACCCCCGCACGGACGATATCCCGCTAGTTTTAGAAACGATCGACGAGAGCATCTGGGCGGACGAGATAAAAATTTTAAGAAACTTTAAAGGAGAGTAAATGAGAAAATATATCGGCGTTTGCCTAGCGGCTTGCTGCTGTCTAAATGCGGCGGGCTTTAAAATCCCCGAGCAAAGCGGCGATAGCATCGCGCTTTTAAACTCAAACGTCGCGACGAGCTTCGGTCCCGACGCAGCCTATAATAACCCTGCAAATATGGTATTTTTGGGCGGTGGACACTACCTTGAGAGCTCGCTAACCTACCTACATATGGCAAGGACGAAATATAGGCACTCGAGCGGAGCTAAATTTACCTCAAAAAGAGCAGGCGCGCTCGTACCAACCTTTCACTTCGTAACGCCGCAGTTTGGCGACTGGCGCTTTGGTCTCTCTGTCGTCGTGCCTGCGGGAATGTCGATGAGATGGGACGAAAATCTCCCTAAAGCCACCTCTAAAAAATTCGACCTAAAAGTGATCGAGGTGAATCCTAGCGTCGCCTACGCGCTAACCGATAACATCGCGCTAGGCTTTGGCCTGCGCGCCGTTTACGCTAGAGGAGAGGCCGTGCAGGAGGTCTCAGGCGCCCTACCCGCCTCGCAGGATATCAAAGGCGACCGCATAAATTTCGGCTACAACGCGGCAATCACCTATAAACCTACTTCAAATTTGAGCCTAGCGGCCACCTACCGCTCAAAAGTAAATATGAATCTAAAAGGCGATACCGACATCAGCGCGCCGGCGCACCCAAGAGGGGCATTTCCGAGCGGCTCTTATAGCGGCAGCGCAAAGCTATCCGTACCGCTGCCTGCGAGCTTAAATTTAGCCCTATCGTACAAAATCGCAAACACCACACTTCTATTTGACTTTGAGCGAACGTATTGGTCGGCGTGGAAAGAGCTTGACTTCAACTACCCAGGCGCCTCGGCCGCTCACTACCGCAACCCGTTTTTTGCAGCATTTGACGCGTCTAAAAAGCGTGACTGGAAGGACAGTAACGCTTACCGCATCGGCGTAGCGCACGACGCGACGGATAAACTCCGCCTAATGGGCGCGGTTACGTTTGACGAAGCAGCTTCTAGGGCCGATACTACGGGCTTTGACCTACCTGATACCAAAGCCGTCATCTACGCAGCGGGCTTTAACTACAAATTTACAGACGCTTTGGAGCTGGGAGCTAGCTACTTCTACCAAGACAGAAAAGCGCGCGACGTGAGCTACTACTCAAACGCGTCGGGACTCTATCCAAACGGCAAATTTGAGCGCGGCAACGCTCAGGCGATAAATTTAAACGTGAAATATAAATTTTAAGGCGCGTCCATGAACTACCCTTACGAAAATTTCGAGGATATGCTAAACGTTGCAGTAGATAAAAACGGCGGCGGTATCGCGATCTATACAGAAACTAGCAAGATTAGCTACAAGCAGCTACGCACAGACGCCTTTACGCTGGCTGCGTTTTTGCAAGGCATGGGCGTGAAAAAAGGCGACCGCGTCGCGATGATCGTAAATAACTCGCCCGAGTTTATCGCTAGCTACTTTGCCATCACGCTGCTTGGTGCCGTGGCCGTGCCGATAAATACCTTTTTAAAATACGAAGAATTCGAGTACATCATAAACGACTGCGGGGCGAAATTTCTCTTCGCCTCGGCCGAGCTAGCCAAAGAGATACGCGGGCTAGAGAGCAAAACTGCGATAAAAAAGATCGTCTGGATCGGCGATAGGGCCGAATTTGACGGAAACAATATCGCCTACGCGCACGCGCTAAACTGCCGTATAGAGCTAAATTTGACCGACAAACCAAAGCTTGACGACCTAGCCCACATCATCTACACATCAGGCACCACAGGCAAGCCAAAGGGTGCGATGATCAGCTACCGCAACCTCATCTCAAACGTCCGGGGCGCGCACGAGGTCTTTCACGTACGCACGAAAGATAGATTTGCCGTGTTTTTGCCGATGTTTCACAGCTTTACCCTCACGGCGATGGTGCTGCTACCGATATTTTCGGCGTGTTCGCTTATTTTAGTAAAGTCTATTTTCCCGTTTTCAAACGTCCTAAAACAAGTCCTGCTCAAACGCGCGACCGTATTTTTGGGCGTGCCCGCGATCTATACGGCTATCGGAAAAGCGAAAATCCCGTGGTATTTTCGCTGGTTTAACTGCATTAGGATTTTCATCAGCGGCGGAGCGCCTTTGGCTGAGCAGACTATCGCGGATTTTCGCGTTAAATTTCCGCGCGCGGTACTGATAGAGGGCTACGGCCTTAGCGAATGCTCGCCTATCGTCTCGGCAAACACGCTGCAAAAACAAAAAATCTCAAGCGTCGGCTTGCCGCTGCCGGGCTACGAAGTAAAATGCATAAACGACGAGATGATGGAGCTGCCAGCAGGCGAGGTTGGCGAGCTAATCGTAAAAGGCGACTGCGTGATGCAAGGCTACCTAAACATGCCAGACGCCACCGACGAAACGATCGTAAACGGCTGGCTGCGCACGGGCGACCTCGTTAAGATCGACGAGGAGGGCTATATCTTTATCGTCGACCGCAAAAAAGACCTCATCATCTCAAAGGGCATCAACATCTACCCGCGCGAGATCGAGGAGGTGCTATTTAAGCTTCCAGAAGTCGAAGCCGCCGCGGTTATCGGAGTCAGAGACGAGCACGCGGACGAGGAGGTTACGGCCTTTATCCAGTTTAAAGAGGATATGAGCCTGGACGAAAAAGATATCCGCGCGCATCTGAAAAAACACTTGGCGAATTTTAAAATTCCAAAGACGATTTATTTTAAAGACGAGCTGCCTAAAAACGCGACGGGCAAGGTGCTAAAGCGAGTTTTAAAAGAGCAGATAAAGGATGAAATTTAGTGCGGTTTTTGATAGAGTTTATCGGCGGAGAGCAAAATTCTAAAATTTCCTCGCTCATAAAATGCAGCGAAAACGAGGCAAAAATTTTACGCCACCTGAGCAAAAACTACGTCGAGGGCACTCCGCAAAGTAGCGCTTACGACGTGCTTTGCGCTGTTTTTGGCAGCGAGGAGTATAAATTTCTAGCAGGCCTTGCGGACGTAAAAAACCTGCTAGAAAGCGGCTGGATCGTGCAGGGCTTTTCTATATTTAAAAACCAAGGCGCAGAGGGTGCTGGCTCAAATTTACTAGGCATGCTTCACAGCGAGATCTCGCTATCGCCGCTTTTTCTAAAAATTTTAGAAGAGGGCGAGTTTGGGCTCACGCTGCCCTCAGTCGCGCCCTACGCCGATCACCTTGATTATCTAAAAGACCAGTTTTTGCGCGTGGAGCTTTACGGCAAGCTCTCGTTTTTTAGCAAAAACGTATCAAGCGACGCCAAAAACCGCCTCGAAAAAGACGTGAAAGAGCTAGAAGCCATCATCGAAAAACGGCTAAATTTAAGCAAAATTTCTATTTCCGTAGAGCAAATTTTCAAAGACAACTCGCTAAACGACAAAGAGCAGCTGATTTTCCTTGCGCTTTTAAAGGAAGAGTATGTCGGCGAAACGGACGCCAACCGCGATCTAAACGCGCTTGTTGGGATTTTGAGCGCAGACGAATTTGAACGCATCAAAAACCGCGCCCTACTGGACGAGGGCTCAAAGCTGATCGAAAACGGCCTCATCGACTACGACGAGTCGCTAAACGCTTACGGCGGCTTTAGCAGGACGTTTTACATAACCGACGAAATTTTACAAAGCGTAATGCACCCCAAAACCGAGAGCAAAAGCAAAAAACTAGCGCTAGAAACTCTCGTAAAAGAGCAAGAAATCTTTGAGCTCATCGAACCATCGACCGACATAAACGACGTCGTGCTGGACGTCAAAGTAAAGGAGCTGCTAGACGCGATCCTAAAGCAAGTGGATCGCCGCGTGCTGGCGCGCCTATCTAGCTGGGGCATCAAGTCGCGCAAAAACGTGGACGCCAAAATCATCTTTTACGGACCGCCTGGTACGGGCAAAACCATGAGCGCGCTAAGCCTCGCAAAGAGCCTAAAAAAGCAGGTTCTTAGCTTTGATTGCTCTAAAATTTTGAGCAAATACGTCGGCGAGAGCGAGCAAAACGTGCGTAAAATTTTCGACACTTACAAAGAAATCTGCGCCAAAAGCAAGAGCGAGCCAGTGCTACTACTAAACGAAGCTGATCAGTTTCTAAGCACGCGCGTCGAGGGCAACAGCGGCGCGGACAAGATGCACAACCAAATGCAAAATATATTTTTGGAGCAAATCGAGCGGTTTGAGGGCGTACTCATCGCCACGACGAACTTCTTGCAAAGCCTAGATATCGCGTTTTCTCGCAGGTTTGATTATAAGATCGAGTTTAAAAAGCCCGACCTCGCCGCTCGCCTTGCGATCTGGCGCAAAGTACTGCCCGAAAATGCGAGCTTTGAGGAAAATTTCGACGTCAAAGAGCTGGCTAAATTTGAGCTAAGCGGCGCGCAAATCATGCTCGCGCTCAAAAATACCGCGCTAAAAGTCGCCGTGCGCGAGGACGGGATATTTACGATGAGCGACTTTGAAAGCGAGATCAAACGCGAGATGAGCTCAAATTTCGGCGAGGATAAGAAGGTTGGGTTTGACGGGTAAATTCGGCTAAATTTGGCTTGCTGTTTGGCTAAGACGCGTTTTGCTAAATTTACGCCGCTTGCAAGGCTTTATCGCGCATTCTTACAAATTTAAGCGTTAAATTCGTAGCTCTACGGGTGCAAATTTGACAAGCGATTCAAATTTATTGCAGCCCCAGCTACTCAAATTTGAAAAGGTTATCAAGCATGAGTGATTTTTTACTACGCCAAACCAAGCTATTTTTAGGTATCGCAGCCGTTTGCGCTCCGCTATGCACGGTCATCTACTTCATATCAAAAGAGTATTTTGATGAAATTTTAGTCGGCATTTTCATCACGTATATTTTCCTGCTCGTTGTTTTCGTTTTTAAATTCATCAAGCTACTTTTAGGCTTCAAGGACGAGAACAAAAAGCCCGTTTGGGAGCAAATTTTAACTTGGCTTTCAAATATAGTTTAGATCGACGCGCTTAAACGAGATCTTGCTCACCAAACCTCTCGCCCACTTTTAAAATTTCACCCCTTAGCCTCTCGTGTCCG
>NZ_CALKTQ010000338.1 GCF_937997465.1 uncultured Campylobacter sp.
TGCGTTTAGCACGACTGCGTAGTAAGCGCCGTTTGCCTCTATATCGGCTTCGATCGCCAACCTTGCCGCCTGCGTATCCGCGACGTCAAATTTTAAAGCGCTCAAATTTAATTCGTTTTGTAAATTTAATAATTGCTCGCTCTCGCTTTTGCCATGCAGCACGACCTCGTATCCAACCGCCACTAGCCGCCTAGCTACCGCTTCGCCGATGCCGCGACTTGAGCCCGTTATCAGCACTCTTTTACTCATCCAGTATCCTTTTTACGTATTCCTCGTCCGGGCTTAGCACGTTTAGCGTCGCGCGCGCTCCAAGCTCGCCGTTTACGTAAAGCTCGCAGTCGTAAACGCCAAAACCGCTCGTGTCTTGTATCGAGCAGGCCGCCTCGATGACGACTTCGTCTCCCACCTTTAAAAACGGCTTAAATATCTCAAATTTTCTACTACCCAGCAAAAAACCCAGGCCAAATTTCATACCTTTTAGTTCGCGCATCTTTGAGTCGTAGATGCCCAGCGACTGAGCCATCATCTCGACGGTTTTGTGCATAGCGAATTTGCCGTTTGAAAGAAATTTATTATCCTCTTTTATCACGCTTTTAGTTTTTATGCGCCCATCTTCAAATTTAAGCACCTCGTCGATAAAAATGATCGACGTACCGTGCGGGAGATAATCTCCTAGACTCATCTAGCCCTCCCAAACACGATCGCAGCGTTATCGCCGCCAAATGCAAACGACAGCGACATAGCTGAATTTACGACCGCTCTTTGGCCGAATTTTACCAAATTTACCCTCTCTATCTCATCGTCGTAAACGCCGTCGTAAACGTGTGGCGGCAGCGCGGTTTCGCCCCTAGCGCAAAGCATGGCGCAAAGCGCACTCTCGATGGCTCCTGCGGCTCCTAACGTGTGACCGATCAGAGGCTTAACGGAGCTAGCAAAAACGCGTGGCATGAGCGAATGCACGATCTTTGCCTCGATCTTATCGTTTGCCTGCGTGCCGGTACCGTGTAAATTTATATAATCCACGCTGCTTAAATTTGCCGCCTGTAGCGCCTTTTGCACGCACTGCGTTTGCATTCGGCCACTAAAATCAGGCTGCGTCATATGAAACGCGTCGCAGTTTGAGTGCTCGCCCGCGATAATTACGCTTGAGATTTCATCCCTGCTCGCCACGAAAAAGGCCGCGCCTTCGCCGATATTTATGCCGTCGCGATTTTTAGAAAACGGATTGGTCTCGCGCGCGCTTAGGATGCCCAGGCTATCAAAGCCGTTAATCGTGAGCGTGTTTAAGCTATCCACACCGCCGCAGATCACGGCGTCGCAGATGCCGGACTCCAGCAGCCTTTTTGCCGTTATTATCGCCTTGACGCCCGAGGTACAGGCGGTCGAGACGGAAAACGTAACCGAGCTAAGCCCATAAAAATCGGCGATAAATTCGGACGGGTTGGCTAGAGAGTTGCGATTTATGCCGAATTTTGAAGCATCAAAAAAACCCGTCGCGGCAAAATCCTTAAACGTTTCGTAGTTTTCCTCCACGCCGCTAGTAGTCGTGCCTACGACTACGCCGACGCGATTTTTGCCGTACTTTTTGATGACGTCTCGCACATCTTTATCTATCTGCAAAAGCGCACTTAAAACAAGAGCGTTCGTGCGCGTTTGCAGGTGTTTTGGCGTATTTTGACTAAATTTAGCCAGCTGCATGCCGACTTTGCCCAGGATGAAGCTTTTATCAGCCCTAAAGTCTTCGCAAACGCTCAAAAATCTCTTTTTGCCGCATAAATTTGCAAAATTTTCATCCGCATCCGCTCCGGCTGCGCTGATGATGGCGGGCTTGCTAACGTATATCAAGAGATCTTACCTTAAAATTTTCGTTATTTACTACTATGACGGCTTCTTTTTGATTTGATTTTATGGCACCCAGAATCTTTACAAAAAGCTCGTTGTAGGCGCTATTTGGAGGTAAAAAACCGACAGCCTCAAATTCGCCGTTTGGTCTCAAAACTCGCCTAGCTAGCGGAGTGCCCATGGAGTTTATCATCGTAAAATAATAGTCCTCTTTTTCGTGCGAAATATAGAGCAAATTTGAGCCGTTTTGGGAAATCACTTCAAACTCACGTTTATCAAAATTTACGATCTGCGGAACATCAAATTTAGCCTTTGCCGCGCATCCATACAGCACAAACGCCGCCATAAAAACAGATAAAAAATTTAAAACTTTTTTAAACCGCACTCTTTGGTTGCCTTATTAAATTTTGTTTGTTTTAGAATAATGAACAGATTATATCTTTTTAACCTTTAAAAACAATGCTTGACGCAAAATTTGGCGCACAAGATATGTTTTTAACAAAATTTGCTGATTTTTTGTTTATAAATTTACCTGACAAAATTTTAGTTAAAAAAGTGGAAATCTAAATTTGATAGCGATGTTTTGAAAATTTAGATATCTTGATTAAACACATAAACCCACGTGCAAAGCGTTGGTTTGCATTGCCAGTCATGACGCCATATTGGTATTTTAATATATTACCTTTACGACTACCTACAAGTAAATAGCGCTTGTAAAATTTTGTTCATTATTGCTAAATAGCATTTGCCAATAGCAATTAGCTACTAATATCTTAAGTTATTTTGATATAGAATTAATTTTGGATTTTGTCGCAGTATAGATACCACAGCTTGAGCCGATTTGGTTAATTGTAAGATGTTGATGTAATTAGCAAGAGTATTTTGAGTAAACCCTTTCTGATCATTTATCAAAAAGGGTTTACTCAGCTTAATTTTGGGCTCAAATTTGAGCCGCAATAACATAGAATTATTCTGATTTTTTCTTTGTAGGTTTTTTAGCTTCGACTTCCTTAACTCCACTTTCTTCAACTTTTTTCTTTGAAGATTTTGCCTTAGTCTTAACGTCATCAATATCTTTTTCTATTTTATCTTCGCCGGATTTTACTTTATTTGTGATGTTTTTATAAGCCTTTTCTTCTATGTCAGTTTTAGATTTATCCATATCTTTTACAGGTGCAGCTACTTTGTCTTCTACATCTTTTGTTTTTTTAGCGACTTCTTTTTTGCCCTGTTTTACTTTGTCGGTCACATCATTGACTTCTTTTGCCTTTTTGGATAGTTTATCGCTTGTAGGCATTACGCTCGTACCACTCGTAGAAATATCGCCTTTTAAATTTTCAAAAGTCTTATCGCCGATACCGTTTACGTTTTTAATATCCTCTATACTTTCAAATTTATTTGTTTTTCTATATTCAATAATAGCATCTGCTTTTGCTGAACCAATGCCGTTTAAACTCATAAGCTCCTCTTTTGTAGCGGTATTTAAATTTATAGCGGCAAATACCATCGAAGC
>NZ_CALKTQ010000339.1 GCF_937997465.1 uncultured Campylobacter sp.
ACTACGCCGCTTCAAATGAAAATTTCAAATTTGCGATTTTGCGCTACTTTAACGTCGCGGGCGCCGACGAGGAGGGGCTCATCGGGCAAAACTATCCAAACGCCACGCATCTAATCAAAGTCGCGACGCAGACGGCTCTGGGCAAGCGTGAAAGCATGGGGATTTTCGGCAGCGACTATCCGACGACAGACGGCACCTGCGTGAGGGACTACATCCACGTGAGCGACCTAGCGGACGCGCATCTAAGCGCGCTGGAGTATCTAAACGAGCATGAAAAAAGCGAGACCTTTAACGTCGGCTACGGCCGCGGTTTTAGCGTAAAAGAGGTTATAGAAACGGCTAAAAAAGTAAGCGGGGTTGATTTTAAAGTAGTTAGCGCGCCTCGTAGAGAGGGCGATCCGGCGTGCCTCATCGCAAAGCCGGGAAAGATAAGAAAATTAACTAACTGGCGGCCTAAGAGAGAGGATCTCGCGCTCATCATAAAAACCGCGCTTGAGTGGGAGAAACGGCTGTGAGGATCGCAGTCGTAGGCACGGGCTACGTGGGGCTAGTTAGCGGCGCGTGCCTAGCTAAAATGGGCAACGACGTCATATGCGTGGACGTGGACGAAGCAAAGATAAACGCCCTAAATAACGGCGTTATACCGATCTATGAGCCCGGACTTTCTGAAATCGTGGCTGAGTGCAGGGCAAACGGCGCGCTCAAATTTAGCGTCGATATAAAAGAAGCCTTGGCGCACGCTAGCGTGCTATTTATCGCGGTGGGTACGCCTATGGGCGCGGACGGGCAGGCCGATCTGCGATACGTGCTAGAAGTCGCAAAAAGCATCGGGCAAAATTTAACCTCGCCGTTAATCGTCGTGGATAAATCAACCGTCCCCGTGGGTACGGCGGAGAAGGTAACCGAAGTGATCGCGGGCGAGCTAAAAAAGAGAAACATAGACGTCAAATTTGAGGTCGTCTCAAACCCCGAGTTTTTAAAAGAGGGCGCGGCAGTAGAGGACTTTTTAAAGCCCGATCGCGTCGTAGTAGGCGCTAGTAGCGAGTGGGGTCAAAGCGTTATGCGCGAGCTTTACGCACCGTTTATGAAAAATCACGACCGCTTTATCGCTATGGACGTAAAGTCCGCAGAGATGACCAAATACGCCGCAAACGCTATGCTAGCGACTAAAATAAGCTTTATAAACGAGATCGCGGGTATCTGTGAGCGCGTAGGCGCGGATGTAAATTTGGTGCGAAAAGGCATCGGCAGCGACTCTCGCATCGGTTATAGCTTTATATATCCTGGCTGCGGATACGGCGGTAGCTGTTTTCCAAAGGATGTCGAGGCGCTCATCTACACCGCCAGACAAAACGGTTTTGATCCGAAGGTTTTAAGCGCGGTGGAGGCTAGAAACGCGGTGCAAAAAACGGTGCTTTTTGAAAAAATTTCAGCATTTTTCGGCGGAAATTTGAGCGGAAAAACGGTGGCGATTTGGGGGCTAGCGTTTAAACCA
>NZ_CALKTQ010000340.1 GCF_937997465.1 uncultured Campylobacter sp.
TAAGACCAAAAAGCACTTTTTTGCAAAAGATTTATGGAGCTTTGTTGGTTGTAAGAGACGGATGATATCCAAAAATTTATAAATTTTGGTTTAATGCCCCAGCTTTTAAAATTTCATCCGCCAAATTTTCGACCATCGCGTCGTGATCGAGAAACCGTATTTGATCGCTCGGCGAAGGCCCGTCAAAAGGCTTATAAAGCACTGTTTTAGCCGGCGGCGCGTTTAAAATTTGATTAAAAACGTCAAATTCCGGCGGAAAGCTAAAATATAATTTTGGCTGCGCCGGTTCGCCGCCCAAAAGCCTTTTTGCGTAAATTACGCTGAAATTTTTAGCTTTCGGCAAGCTAATGCGCTCAAAAATCTCAAAAGACAAGAGGTAATGCGCCAAGGCATAAAGTCCGTGCGCGAAAAAGCTAATCCTCTTTTCAAATTGCGGCGCGGCGGTTCTGGCAACTTTTACACAAAAATTACTCAAACTCTCGCTCATCGCGGCCGCGTCTTTTTCGTGCAAGGCAAGGACGAATTTTACCGCTTCTCTTTCATTTATCGGCTTTTTGGAGTCCGCAAATCTACGCGCTTTTTTCAGTGCGGGCTCGAGCGATTTTTTATCGTCCCATAGCAGCGCCGAAACCAGATCGCTCATCACGCATAAAAATCTATATCCGTTCGTACTAGGCGGCATAGAGTGCGTCATTACGTTTTTTACGCCGTTCATGTCGCCGCACGCCAGCGCAAGAAACGAATGAATAAGCCTCTCACACTGATCGTACCCGCCCTCGCAGCCCGGTAGCAGCTCGTTTCTGGCGTACTGAAAAACTAGATCGTTTAGAGCCTCCACATCGCCGCTTTCTATACATTTTTCCAGCCAAATTTCATAAGGAATTTGCGGTATCGAAAAAGCCATCAGTTTTATCAACTCGCACAAAAACTCGCGCTCGCTCAAATTTTTCTTTTTTAGCTTAGCTAAAACTTCGCCGCACTCGTCCAAAAGCAGCTCGGTTTCGCTTTTTTGCGGTTTTTTAGATTGTGAAAATTTGCGGGAATTCTCCTGCGAGTCTTGCAAAAACGTTTTCATCTACATACTCCCTATTTTTATTTATTTTATCAAAAACTTCTTGCGCCAGGGGCAAATGCGCGCCGTATCTGGCCAGATAGAGCCAGTCTAGCCCTTCGCACGGCGTTTTGGAAAGCGCCTTGCCGCCTTTAGTAGCCCTGGCCGAATACTCCAAAACAAAAGGCAAGGCCGAGTGCGCCCCGTCCTCTTTATATAAAATCCCCGTCATTGCGTAAAATTTAGCGCGGTACTCTTTGCAAGAAAGCAAACTCGCCAAAAAGCCGTTCTCGACGCCGTCAGCTAAAAACGCGGTAGTTAGAGCCGCATTGCCTTGTACATCTAGACTTTTAAATTTGGCGGCGCATTTTAGAGCGGGTATCGCACGCACCGTGCCTAGCTCGCGCAGGGCAACGGTAGCCCAAAGGAGGTCAAATTTATCCTGCGAGCTTTGCAAAACCTCTATCAAATTTGACTCGTCGTAGGGGATTTTGCGGCTTTTGAAGTGATCCGCGGCAGCCTCGTTGCGCGCCCTCATCTGCCCAAACCACTCGCTTACGTGATCGTCAAGCTTTTGCATTTTATTCCTTTAAATTTAGGCAATTGTAGCGTAAAATTTAACCTCGTTTTAGGTATAATCGCCCAAATTTAAGCAAACTCAGGATAGAGATGGCAGGCGAAGACCAAGAAAAAACCGAAGAACCCACCTCCAAAAAGATCGAAGACGCGCGCAAGGACGGCAACGTCCCCAAAAGCCAAGACCTAGCCGGCTTCGTCACGCTCGCGGTCGCGATCTTTGTCGTTGTGGCACTTCTTGGCTTCATCGGCGATCAGTTTTTCACGCTGTATAACTACTATCAGAGTCTAATCGGCCAGGAGTTTACGCGCAAGCTACTCTTTAGCGTCGCGATCACGACGATATTTCGCACGCTGCTCATCATCCTACCTATCGCCGTTTGCATCGCGATCGCGGGCGTCGTCGCCAACCTCATGCAGTTTGGATTTATATTCACAACCAAGCCTTTAGAGCCAAATTTAAACAAAATCAATCCGATAAAAGGGCTCAAAAATCTCTTTTCTCTTAAAAAACTGATAGACGGCATCAAAATGGTGCTCAAGGTCACGGCGGTTTTTACGGTCGGATTTTTGATGTTTTTAAGCTTTATCAAAGAGTTGCCGCATACGCTGTTTTTCTCGATGGCGGCGCAGCTAGCGTGGCTAAAAGAAAAAATGCTGATTTTAGCTGCCGTGATGCTAATAGTAATGTTTATCATCGGGCTTCTTGACGTGCTGATCGTGCGTTTTCAGTATTTTCGCGACCTAAGAATGAGCAAGCAAGAGATCAAGGACGAATACAAACAAATGGAGGGCGACCCGCAGGTCAAAGGTCGCATCCGCCAGCTGCAAATGCGAGCCGCGCGCAACAGAATGATGCAAAATATCCCGCAAGCAGACGTCATCATCACAAACCCGACCCACTACGCCGTTGCGCTTCGCTACGATAAAACAAAGGAAAAAGCACCCGTGATCCTCGCTAAAGGCGTGGATTTTCTAGCGCTTCGCATCAAGCAAATCGGAGTGCAAAACAACGTCAAAATCGTCGAAAATCCGCCGCTAGCGCGCGAGCTATACAAGATGTGCGAGGTAAACGATATGATCCCCGCAGAGCTCTTTCGCGCCGTCGCCGAGGTGCTAAGCTTCGTTTATATAAGCGACAAACAAAAATTCGGCGATAGGCTGAAGTGAAATTTAAATTTGACTTTTTTGGCTGTAAATTTGAAGCCGAATTCGGAGTCAAATTTGCACCGCTCAAATTTGGATAAATTTTAGAATTTTACTCGCCGAGACCCGCATCTTTAAGGCGCTAAATTTGGTTTTATCAAATTTAGCATTGTAAATTAAGTTCTTTGAGTAAAAAACAACCATCTAAGGTTGTTTTTTACTTTGTTGTAAAGGGGGTGGGGGCTTGAATGGCGAAGTCGCT
>NZ_CALKTQ010000341.1 GCF_937997465.1 uncultured Campylobacter sp.
AAAGGCAAGCTAAACGCTACGGGCGCGACGCAAAAGGGCTGGAGCGAAACTCACGCTAAATTTATCCGCGAGCTGTTTTTACAGGGATATCGCCTCAGATACTCTGGCGCCATGGTGAGCGACCTGCATCAAATTTTACTAAAAGGCGGTGGGCTGTTTAGCTATCCTGCCACGAGCGACGCGCCAAAGGGTAAGCTAAGAGCGCTATTTGAGGTGCTGCCGTTTGCCTTCATCTACGAGCGCGCGGGCGGGGCGACTAGCGACGGATACTCAGCAACGCTTTTTGATATGAAAGTGGAAAAAATCCACCAAACCACGCCTTGCTTTTTCGGCTCCAAAGATGAGATAAATTTACTGCATAAATTTTACGGAAGCGCGAAATGAGCGAGCACGCAGCGGACGCCGCTCAAAAAGACGAATTTGAGCTGGAGCTTGACCGCCAAAGAGAAATTTTACAAGCCTGTCAGAGCGAAAAAGGGCTAAGCTCGTGCTTTGCTTGCGAGGCGATGTTTGAGTGCAAAACCCGCAAAAACTACGTAGATGCCGTATATAGCTCGATGTCTAAAGGCGACGGCGGCGGATTTGATTTTTAAATTTAAAAAGGAAAGATATGAACACGACTTATATTACGACTCCGATTTATTACGTAAATGACGTACCGCACATCGGACACGCCTACACGACCGTGATCGCCGATACGGTAGCGAGATTTGCGAGGCTAAAGGGCGATGATACGTATTTTATGACCGGTACCGACGAGCACGGGCAAAAGATCGAGCAAGCCGCCGCAAAAAAGGGCTACACGCCGCAAGCCTACGCCGATGAGATAAGCGCGAAATTTAGGGAGTTGTGGGATAAATTTGAGATTAGCTACGATCATTTTATCCGCACGACCGACGACTATCACAAGCTCACGGCGCAAAATGCATTTCTTAAGATGTATCAAAAAGGTGACATCTACAAGGGCGAATACGAGGGATACTACTGCGTTAGCTGCGAGAGCTTTTTTACGCAGACGCAGCTTTTGGAGGACGAGAGGTGTCCTGATTGCGGCAGGCCGACGAATTTGGTAAAAGAGGAGAGCTATTTTTTCAAACTATCAAAATACCAAGACGCGCTGCTAAAATGGTATGAGGAGAACGAGGACTGTATCGTGCCGCGCGGCAAGAAAAATGAGGTCGTGAGCTTCGTAAAAGGCGGCCTGCGCGACCTCTCGATCACGCGTACGAGCTTTGAGTGGGGTATCAAGCTGCCTGCGAGCCTAAACGAGCCAAGGCACGTGATGTACGTTTGGCTGGACGCGCTTATAAACTACCTTAGCACGCTTGGCTACACGCGCGGCGATGATAAGATGAACTACTGGAAGGGTGCTACGCACATTGTTGGTAAGGATATTTTGCGCTTTCACGCGGTGTACTGGCCGGCGTTTTTGATGAGCCTTGATCTGCCGCTTCCTCGCTGCATTGCGGCTCACGGCTGGTGGACGAGAGACGGCGAAAAGATGAGCAAAAGCAAGGGTAACGTCATCAATCCAAGCGAAGTCGTAGACGCGTACGGACTGGAAAATTTCCGCTACTTTATGCTTCGCGAAGTGCCGTTTGGGCAGGACGGCGACTTTTCGCAAAAGGCCATGATCGAGCGCATAAACTCCGAGCTTAGCAATGATCTGGGCAATCTTTTAAGCCGTATAGTGGGCATGAGCGAAAAGTACTCGGACTTTGAGATAAAGGGCGAAAATTTACGCAAATTTTACGGCGAGGTTTTAGATAGCGGCAACGAACACCTGCAAAACGCTATCAAAAATTTAGAGAGTTTTGCCACGAACCGCTACCTCGAGGAGCTCTTTAAAGCGCTAACGCTTGCTAACGCGAGCATAGCTAAATTTGAGCCGTGGAACCTAATGAAAAACGGCAAAAAAGACGAAGCAAACGCGCTCGTATCGCTGTGTGCAAACCTGCTAGCTCGCGTGGCCGTCCTGCTAAGCCCCGCGATGCCAAGAACCTGCGAAAAGATCGCGCAGACGCTAGGTTTTGAGATATCGACGGCTACCTATGAAAAAATAATCTTAAACAACGAAATTTTAGACTTTAAAGCGCAAAAAACGCAGCCGCTTTTCCCAAAAATCGAAAAAGAGCTGATGGCGACTGCGGTGCCGAGCGTGAGCGAACCTGCCAAAACCGCCCCTGCGCCGCAAGAAAAATCGGACGCGAAGATAAAAATCGACGACTTTAAAAAATGCGTCATAAAAGTAGGCACGGTGCTTGAGTGCTCAAATATCGAAGGCAGCGAGAAGCTACTCAAATTTAAGATCGATCTGGGCGAAGAGCAGCCGCGTCAAATTTTATCGGGCATAGCCAAATTTTATGCTCCGGCGGACCTCGTCGGCAAGCAGGTCTGCGTGCTGGCAAACCTAAAACCCGCTAAAATTTTCGGCCATATATCAGAGGGCATGATTCTTAGCGCCGAAGACGGGTCGCTGTGCCTCATCGCGCCGATGGCTGCGGTCAAAAACGGCTCAGAAATAGGCTAAAACGGCGTGAATATCGAAAACCTAAGGCGCCTCATCAACGGCGAAGCGCTAAATAAACCAAGCGTCAGCGCCGTGGAGGGCTTTGCGTTTGAGAGTAAAAACGTGCGCCAGGGCTACGTCTACATCGGGCTTGGCGCAGACGCGGACGAGATAGCCGCGGCCGTCGCAAACGGCGCCTATGCCGTACTCGTCGAGCAAAGATGCGAGGTCATCGATCCCGAGGTCGCTTTTATCAAAGTCGATAGTCTGAGCGCCGCGCTGATGCGGCTAATGCGCTTTGAGGCTAGTTACAAAAATCTCAAATTTTGCTCAGTTAATCCCGTACAAAAGGCCCTGCTCGCGCGCATGAGCCTAGGCAAAAACTCTGACGGCAACGTAGTTAGCTTGCTGCCTGAGGATGCGACGCGGCTTTTTATAAAGATAATGAAAGCGGGCGCGGGGGATCTGTTTTTCACCGACGATCTTAAAATTTTATCCAAGATCGCGCCGCTTTACGACACAGTTTTTAGCGATGTGGACGCGGTTTGCGCGCAGGGCGGCTCGCTATTTGCCTCTAGCGTCGTTTGCGATGGCGTTTACTATCCAAACTTAAATTTCCCTAAAGTTTTTACGCACTATCTTTTCGGACTTTTGAGGTATCTGATCCGTGCAGGATTTTCTTTTAAGCTCGGCGACACGCGAAATTTGGGGCACTTTGAGCCTATTTTTATAAATAAAAATTTTCACGTCGTACCTTTTGGCTCGAGCTCTCAGGCTTTTATCGC
>NZ_CALKTQ010000342.1 GCF_937997465.1 uncultured Campylobacter sp.
AGAGAGCGGCTGTATATCGTAGGGTTTTTAAACTCGGACGAGTATCACGCCTTTACGTTGGCTCCCAAAACGGATTGCGGCAAATTATCGGACTATATCGATCGAGATGTCAATGAAAAATATTTTCTTAGCGACAAGGCCCTTGCGTATTTCCAGAGCAAACATCCAAAATTTAACGGCAAATTTGAGACTAGAAGCGGAAATGAAGGTATCGCGACCACTATAACAACGAATCCAGGACACCGCAGGACGGACACTTTTATCAAGGTCGCCGGCGAGCTTGACGCAAAAGGAAACGAGAGCATAAGGCGCGTATATGATACCTGCGGAATAGCTCCGACGCTGACTACCGCAACGGGCGGCGGACATATGCCAAAGATATTGCAAAAGGCAAGAGGTTTTAATCAAGGATACGAGTTGGAGACATGCCCTACGATAAGCTCGAGCGGCTTTGAGCGAAACAATCTTTTAAAAGCCGAGCGCATACGAAAACTTACTCCGCGCGAATGTTTGCGCCTGCAAGGATTTCCCGAGAGTTTCAAAATCGTAGTGAGCGATACGCAGGCATATAAACAAGCGGGCAACGCTATGAGCGTGAATGTTATAAAGATGGTATTTAGGCGGGTTCAAAAAGCCAAATATAAACTATTTAAACTGGGGGCGTGAGATGAAATATCACAGATTCTACAAAACCGCGGCGCAAGCGCTTCGTAGCCTAGACGTCCACGTGGACGAAGCCGTGGAGTACTACGGCGGCCGCGACGTGTTTAGATCTTTGGCGCAATACCGCAAAGCCGCATGGCAGACCGAGGAAGCTGCTAGGACCGATCTTTTGACCGAGTTGCTCAACGAAACCGACGAGCACAGATTTAGGCAAATTTTAGACGGACTAAGCGACGAAAAGTTTAAGATAGCAAAGATTTATTTTTGCGGCGAGGAATAAAATGACCAAAAACCAAGACCTCTATAGAAAGCAGCTTCTAACGATCATACATACGGATCCGCTATATAAAGAAATAAAGCGCAACGAGGCGTGGCAAGACTGGCTAGAGCTACGATTTGGCGTAAAAAGCAGCAAGGAGCTAAGCATAAACGAGCTAAACACGGCCGTAAATATCTTGCGCGGCAAGTGCGAGGATAGGCTAAATTTTACGCCGGACTTTGCGGGACGAAACCTAGCAAAGCCTGATAAAATTACGCAAAAACAGATCAAAAAAATAGAAATTTTGATAAACGAGCTAGGCTGGGACGAGCCTGCGAGGCTTAGATTTTTTTATAGGCAAACGGGCTGTCTAGTGCCTAAGCTATACGCGCTTGATAAAAAACGAGCGAACAAGATAATCACGGGGCTTGAGGCCGTAATCAAAACAAAGAGAGCCAAGGCTCAGGGCTGATATACTGGGAAAATTTTAAAATATGCGCTAAAATCGGCCTAGAAATATAAATTTTGGGAGGTTCTGGCGTGTTTTGTCCGTACTGCGGAAACGAAAAAACAAGGGTAATGACGACTATAAAAAGCTTGCAGAATAAACGCTACCGCATGTGCGAAAAATGCGGCAAAAGCTTTCCTACCATAGAGGCTGTGTTTTTTGACGAATACTGGAAGATATACGCTAAAGATACCGCCAAAAAAGGCGAAATGAGGAGCTTGTTCGATGAATAGAGACACGCTGCTATATCATCTGCTGAAGTCTAAAGCCGACAAAAGCAAGACCCCTGAAGAGATTATCGACGAATTTATAAGACAGCATTCAAAGCTAGCCGGCAAGCAGCTAGAAGAGCAGCTTGCCAATCTCCTCATCTTCATCAATGAAAACTACGATATGGATAAAGATACACTAAAGCAGCTCGTAGATTCTAAAATTTCAGCCCTAGGCATAAACGTAAATCCTCTAAATTTAGAAGAGACCTACAAAAAACTATCCTTGCAAGGCGTAAGCATCGGCATAGCCTTTGATAGGATAGATATGCAAGCTATCGAGTCTATGCGCAACAACTTCTACTGGATGAGGAGCGAATTTAACGATAAATTTCAATCAAGACTAATGGATATAACTCAAAAAGTCTTTGAGGGCGAGATCCCGCGCGCCCAGATGGCTGCCAAACTAAAAGAGGAATTCTCAAACGAGCTAAAAATGGATATGAGCTATTTTGAGGGAGTGAGTGATCACATCATCTCTCAAAGCCAAAACATAGCAAGAGTAAATCAAGCCAGAAAATACGATGCGCCTTTTTATAAAGTTGTAGCCATAATGGACTCTAAGACCTCGGACATATGCCGCTCTATGAACGGGCGAGTGATCCCCGCAGAGCATCTAGAAAGGCAAGCAAACGCTATCACTGCAGCAAAGAGCATGGCTGCTAAAAAAGCGGCCGCTACGTGGCGAAACGAGCCTTATCTTGGCAGAAGCGACAAGATGGATGCAAACTTTGGACTTCCGCCATATCATTTCCGCTGCCGCACCGAAGTAGTACCGGTTTGGGTAGACGAATACGAGATCGAGGGCGTTAAGATGAAAGCTACGCAGGAGCCGGGCAAAGATGAAGTCCTAAGACACATAGACAAAACGGGGGTGGAAAGAGTATGGAGCGCCAATAATACACACGTGCAAAAGAAGCATCGCGAAAGCACCCCGCAAAACATAGTAAAAGCGTTAAATTCTATCGAAGCTATCGCCCAAAACAAAGACGAGACCAATAGGCTGATAGCCGTAAGCTCAAACGGAATGATAACTATTTTTTCAAATGACGGTATAATAACATCGTTTGATCCAAGTAAAAATAACCCAAACGATAGCGCCAAAAAGTATTTTAAACGACATGCTAAAAACGCTCAGATCATAAAAGAAAAGTGGTGGACGATATGAGAAAACTAAATATTGAAATTTACCGAAACTATGAATGGTTTATAGAGCTTAAGGGCTTTGACAAGGAGCGATCCCGAAAATACTTTAAATTTAAAAATAAAGGGCTTGTTTTTCCCGCCCAAGTAGCCGACGACGAAGGCAAGATAGCTTATATGTTTGACATCGTTCTAGACGATGAAACCTTGAGGCTTCTAAAGGACGAGCCGCTAACCGCTGAAGTATGCGAGTGCGATTTTATATATGACGCGCAGGACGGTGGCAAAACTATAAATGAGTGGAGCAAAACTTGCACCATATATGAGGCGTTTTTGGAAATAAAAAAGAATTTAAAAGGCTTTTAGAATGAACTTTAAAAGACATTTAAAAAACTTCCTTTTTCGTATAGGCTCGGGCATAGTTTTAAAGGCTAAATATACCGCTCCTATAAAAACGGGCAACCTCAAAAAAGATATTCAAGTATTTGACGACCGTATCGAAAACCTTGAAATAGAGATAGGAAACACGAGGCTAGCTCCGTATGCAAAATTCGTTCACGACGGTACCGCTCCCCACGTCATAAAGCCCAAAAGAATGAAAGCCTTGGCAAACGTAAAAACGGGACAGATGTTCGGTAAGAAGGTAAACCACCCGGGCACGAAAGCAAATCCGTATCTTCTAAATGCCGCAGAGGACTTTTTTGACTCGCAAGACTTCGCGGCGGCTAAGCGCTCGCTAGCCCAAAAGATCGGCGAAGAGGTAGCAAGAGATATAAGAGCCTCTTTGCGTAGGAGCTAAATTTGAAGATTATCGCGGCTCTTTTTCTAGCGTTTGGTCTACTTTTTGGCTTTTCCGCCAAAGTCGTCAAAGTAAGCGACGGCGACACGATAACCGTGCTAACGCAAAACAAAGAGAGCGTAAAAGTAAGGCTATACGGCATAGATGCGCCAGAAACCAAGCAAGACTTCGGCAAAGCTTCAAAACAGTATCTATCAAGTCTAATAGCGGGCAAGATCGTGGAAGTAAAAAGCGGCGGTCAAGATAGATACGGTAGGGTTTTAGGCACGATCTATCTAGGTAGCACGGATATAAATGCTAAAATGGTAGAAGATGGCTACGCTTGGGCTTTCGTCAAATACTCGAAAATTTATACTGCGCAGCAATTAAAGGCCATAAAAAATAAAGCCGGACTTTGGCTGCAAAAAGATCCGCAAGCCCCTTGGGATTTTAGAAAAGCTAAGAAAAAACACAAAGAACGCTAAAATTTAATCAAAAAAGATATAATCAAAATACGTTCCGAAAAGAGGCGCCGCGCGCTAAATTTCGCTAAGAGCGGAGCCGCTCGGCTTCGCTTGGATTATATTATAATCGCCCCTCCGCCCTTTCGTTTGACAACCGCTTGAATGTTTCTGCACGCTAGGGCCAATGCCCAAAACCTATCGGCGTGTCCGTATTCATTTCTTTTTGCGTCGTATTTGAAGCTTTTTACTCCGGCCATGCGTTTAATCGCGTGAAGATCGGCGATAAGCAGCGGATCGTTTGGTATCTTGATACGCTTGTCCTCAAATAGCTTTTTCAAATTTAGCGCCATTTCTTCCTTGGCGGGAGCGGTAAAATACACGCCGCTTACTCTGCTTTTGAATTTCGTATGCATAGTTTCGGCCAAATTTAACCCGATACCGGTCTTGTCGATATTGAGTACGGCAAGCGGATAGGTGCGCATATGGGCGCTTAAGACGTCCTCTTGCTCTTTAAATTTGGCTTTTGCGTAGATCTCCATCATCGCTACCTCATAGGCATTTTCTACGCTTTTGACGCAAGCAAGGCTCGAGCGGTCGTTTACGCGGCCTATATCGTAGCCGCAAAGAAGCGGAGTGTCGCTCGTAGGCTGGTAGTACCCGAATTTACTATCTACGCAAGACTTAATAAGACTAATCGAAAGCAGGCTATTTTCGTCGTCGATAAATACGCACTCGTAAGCGCTAGCCCAAGTATCGGCATCAAATAGCGCTCGCATGGTCTCAAGGTCAAACTCCAGCCCGTCGGCCATCGCGTCGTAAATGCTAACCCTAAAACGCTCAAACATTTTGTATTTTGGCTCATCCGTAAATAGCTCGTGAAATAGCGAGCGCTCTTCAAACGGAGTAGACAGTATCGTTAGGCGTCCTTTGACTGCACCTATGCTAGGCACAAAGGCGTGCCAAATCTTTTTCGGGTTTGGATACCATGCAAACTCGTCCATCCAAATATCGCCCGTAAAGCCTTGCACCGTACGAAAGTTGTGTGCTAGAGCCTTGATAATCGCACCGTTTTCAAGGGTAATCTCCGTCTCGCTATCCTTGGCAAGAGGTATGCCGAATTTTTGCGCCCAAAAACGCATATACCGCATAAGGATCAGGGCCTGCTCTTCAGATGCGGATAAAAACAGCTGATTGCGGCCGCCTACGGCTCCTACCAAAGCATCTGCGGCAGCAACATAGCTAAAGCCGATTTGACGAGATTTTAACACTATCCTAAACTGAGCGTCGGAGCTCATAAATTTAGCCTGATAGTCGAATAATCCGCCCTCTTTTAATATGCTTTGTCTTAGCTCGCTTGCCGCCTTGTCTAAATTTACGGGCGGACGCACGTAGGCCTTGGCCTCTTTTTTCTTTTTATCTTCGCCCGTTAGCTTATTTAGAGCTACCACGAGATCGGCTAGCATCGCCGTCTCTTCGCTAGTTATATCTTGCTTTGAGCTTAGCGCCTCGATTTTTCCGTGCAAAGAATTTATGGCGTTTTCTATGCTCGCTTCATACTTTTTTGCTTCATTTGCCCACTTGGTTAGCGTAGGGCGCGATACGTTCATCTGCTGCGCCACCAAAACGGAGCTTACTCCGCTAGCTAGCAAATTTATACACTCTTCTTTAAATTCTTTCGTATAAGCCATTTTAAGCCCTTTAAAATTGTTTTTAATACTCTGGGTTAGGCTAAAGCCTTTTAAACGTTTTTAAACGCCTTTTAAAAGCGTTTAAAGGGGTGTTTATAAATTCTTTTGCCACCCTAAAATACTTCTTGCCTCATCTACGGTTATAATGCCTCTGCCTACAAGCTCGGTCACTATCGCGCCGTCGTCCTTGAAATTCGTGACGTCTACGGCCTTTAACACTACTTTAATGCCTACGCTCTCAAAAAAGCCCTCGATAAGCTCTATTTTAGGCTTGATCTCTATCTCGTTGAATTGTTGAAGTTGTCCGATTAGCTCGCCGCCTCCGCCAAGTCCGCCCGCATCCATAATGCCAAGAAGCCTAGGCGGTATACCGTGGGCGGCGGCTATCTCGTCTCTAGTCACTTTTTTGAGCTTCTCAAATCTGATTTTTCCCTCTTTATCGCCGACTCCGCCGCCCGTGTAGGCTAGTAGCGTCTTGTGAGCGTTACCGCTACCTTTAAAGTTTGAGCTAAAAAAGCTCTTATAAGTTTCGATCTGCTGCTGGCTAGGTTCGTTGTTTTCGTGCACTATGGCAAGATCGGGCCTGGCGCCGTTTTGAAAAAAGGCATAGTTGTAGTTGTCGGCCTCTTTGTTTGTTAAAATCCCAAGCATTGTAGCAAGATAATCGGGCTCCCCGTAAAATCTAGAGCTTGGGGAGTAGTATTTGAGATAATAACCGTCCAGCTTTTGTTTTTGGCCTGTTTTGCTTAGCTGAAACATCTCTCTGGCTAAATTCGTGCGCCATTCGACGGCGGGGATGTTATATAGATAGTACCTGCTTGCGGTGCCGGCTTTTTCTACCGGAGCATTGCCGTAAAGCTCAAGGTTGTAGCAAAACTCGAACAAAAAGGACTTTGCCGAAACGCCAGGCGGTAGAAATTTAGCTATCTCGCTCTCCTCTATCTCTATTTGACTAAGCAGTCCGGCCTTGATCTTGATCGCCCGGCGATGATATACGTTTGCGTAGTGAAGCGCAAGCAGATTTTCAAAACTTATAAAAGGCTCTATTAGCCCGCCGCTTTCTTCGTCGTTAGCTACTTGCGTACTATCCACGCTTGATTTAAAAACATATTCGTTCATTTTTCCTCTTTTTGTGTTTTTCGTAATTTTACAAAGAATATTTTTGCTTCAAATACTATATAGCGGGCATCGGCAAAATAACTTTTTTTAAAAATCCATAAAATTGCCGTATCAAACCACGACAAGGAGAGGCGATGAGCAAGAGGCTAAAAAATTTAAACATCACTCATATTTCGCTTGTAAAAGCCGGAGCTAATAAAAAGAACATCATCTATAAAAGCTCAGATGCGCAAACGAACTATGAAAAAGACGTCGTATTCGCTAAGCGAGACGACGAGAAAGGTATCGTGTACGGCATCGTCTATTCGCCGGGCGAAGTAGACACGCAGGGCGATTTTGCCGACGCGGCCGAGATCGAAAAGGCGGCATACGCGTTTATGAAGGGGCTAAACGGCGGCAACGTAGACCGAGATCACAATTTCAAGCCCGACGGCGCATACGTTGCCGAAAGCTGGATACTGCGCAAGGGCGACGCACTTTTTCCAAGCGAAAAAGAGGGAAGCTGGGCGGTAGCCATCAAGCTTGAGAGTGAGGAGCTAAAAGATGCCGTCAAAAAAGGCGAGATAGCAGGTCTTTCAATGGCCGGAACCGGAGTGCGCGAGGATATGGAAAAAAGCGAATCGAAAAACGGTATCGCCGACGCCATAACCAAAGGCTTTAATGCTCTATTTGAAAAATTTACAAACCAAAAAGGAGAAAACATGAATAAAAACGACGTCCCAAATCAAGACGCACAGATAAAAAAAGCGCTTGAAGAGGGGCTTAAAAAGATGGATGAGAGCCTAAGCGCGCTTGAGAAACGTATCGACGAGCTCGAAAAGGTCGCAAAATCCAGCAAACAAAACGAAGACGTAACTAAAACAGACGAGATAGAGGGGGTACTATGAAAAGACTGCAAGACATCGCAAAAGCAAGGGGGAATATGAGTGCGGCGGATATGTACGCCGACGGACATTTAACCCCGGAACAATCTAGAAAAATGATCTCTACGATCGTTGCAAAAAATCAGTTTTTGCAAAAAATCACCATAGATAAGACCAAAAAGCTTCAAAAAACCTTTGATATTTGGAATCTGGCTAGCGGAATTTTGGTGCGGGTTAGTCCTGGCAACAAACCCACAAGCGCCCAAAGAGAAAAGCTTAGCGTAAGCTCGGTAAAACTTGATAATAAAGTCGTGCAACTATGGGCTGGCATAACCCAAGACACGCTTGAAGATAACGCCGATAATCCGAAATTTGAGGCCGAAACGTTCAACGGGTTTGATGAGGCATTTTCAAACGATCTTCAAAACCTCGGCATGATAGGCGAAAAAGACGACTATGCGGGCGATGCGTTTAAAAATCTCAATAAAGGCTGGTTTACGCTTGCAAAAGAAAATTCGGACGTAGTCAAGCTGGAGCATAAAAAAGCTAGCAAAATGATCGACAAGCTTACCGCGGTTGTCAAGGCTTCAAACGAAGACGTGCTCACCCAAAGCGTGATTCTCATTTCTCAAAGCGACTATCTTGCCTACCAGCAAGAAATCGGCGGCAGAAGCGGCGGACTTTCGATACTGCTCAACTCCGGCGCGAACCATATCCTTGGCGTACCGCTTGAGGTAGCCAGTTTCGTACCTAAGGGTAAATTTTTAATGACGCCTCTAAAAAATCTCATCATGAGCGTAGGACTTGACATAAGAAGGACTCGATGGTACGACGTGGAAGAGAGCTGCCTCAAATATAAATTCGAGGTCTACAACGACTATCAGCTAGCCGTCGGTAAATGGGCCGTACTTTCCGAGGAAAACGACGCAGATAGCGACGGAGACGGCATCTAAGATGGTCTTTGACGCCGCATTTAAGGACGCTCTAACCAAAAGAGCAAAAAGCGTCCTTAAAAACCCTAACGAAGTAACGCCAGAGGCCGTAGACGTCGTAACCAAAGAGGCGCAAGAAGAGTGTGCGGGCAAAGAGGTCAAAAGCTGGGCGGTTATGGATTTTTCGATGATCAGGCTAAAAATATACCTAAAAATCGAGCTAAAAGAAGAGGACGTAATAATGCTAAAAAACGCACTAAACGAGATCAAGAACTCGCCGCTTTCCGGGCAAAGTAAGCCGGACGGCTTAATTTACGAGGTCGTGTGATGCAAAACCTAAACAAAACGGCACAAAGCCTAAAAGAGCGCTTTGACCTAATAGAGATTTGCGGGTACGAGGCAATAGATCAGGCTGGCGACTATCTCGTGTTTGACGGGCTAGAGAGCAATGATGATCTAGCCGATACGGCGATATTTAGCATTGCCGTAGCTAGACATTCTTTAAATGCGGACAAAGACGGCTTACTTGAAAAGCTCGACGAACTAAGGCTTGCGGTGTTTCAGTTTGGAGCGGCTAACGCTCCGCAAAAAATACTATCGAGCGTAAAAACGGCGTTTGTAAGCAATACTCTATATATAGCCAGAGTAGTACTCAAAATCCAAATACCGCTCGAATTAGACGAAATTTAAAAAAAGGAGACAAAAATGGCACAAGAAAAAGTGGCAAGACTTGCTGTGGCAACGGTGAGTTTCGCGCCTCAAGGCGCAAGCGAGAGCATCACGCTGGGCTACCAACAAAGCGTGAGCCTAAACAGAACCATCGAGAAAAAAGAGCTACTCTCAAATGACGAGAGCCTGGGAGAGACGGTGATGGAGCTTGAAACGAAAGCGGAGTACAACTTCAGCACCGAAATCGGCGATATAAATATCGCAAATTTGGCGCTTTGCTTCAAAGGCGTAGTAGAGGACGTGACATACGCCGCAGCCGGCAAATTTTTCAACGAAAAAACCATCAAAGCCGACACCGAACAAATACGAATCGGCGATCCGGTGCTAAAAGATGGCAAGATCTACACCGCTACGGAAAACATGGCGGCGGGCAGCTTCACGATAGATAAGTGTGCGCCAAAGGTTTACCCGGCAAAGTTCAAAAGAATCGCGCCGCAAAAACTCGCAAATTCACTCGGCAAAATCATCATAGAGGGCAAAAACCTAGCTACAAACAAGGCTCAAATTTTAGTCATCCCGCTAGTTAATCTCAGCTTTGAGGGCGACGTGAGCGTAAGCGGGACCGATTTTGCCAAGCTAAGCCTAAAAGGTAAAGTGCTAAAGGCTCCGGGCGAAAATCTATTTAGCTTTATGGACGGCGAGTAGTCGCAAAGGCAGGCTTAGTTCGCCTGCGAAGTAAAAATAAAAAAAGGAAAAAACAATGAAGACCAAATTTCCGTTTGAGATAAACATCGACGAAAACAAATTCAAACTCGAGTACAGAGAACTAAAAAAGAGCGAGGCAAGAGACCTAGTAGGAGAATTTGCCGAGCTCAAAAAGCAAATAGACGCTAGCGACGCGCTCAAAAGCGAGATAGCTTCGCTTGAAGAGAAAAAGGAGATCAAAAACGGTATAGCCTCTACCCAAAGCGGCGACAAAAAAGCCAAAACACTGCAAGAAGTGCTTGCACTGATTGAGCAGATAGACGCAAAGAGAGCGGAGCAAAAAGAGCTAGCTAGCGCCTCGATAGATCTTGATGTTATGGCAAAGAAGAGGCTTGATCTTACTCTTGGCGGAGAGGACTTGGAGAAATTTAAGGCCGAAATCGAAGACAAAGGTCTAAGCTATCTATCGGTTATGAGCGCCATTGATACGGCTATCGAGGCAGAGCGCTCAAAAAAGTAGAGAGGCTGCTTGCCTGCGTCGAAAATAAAATGAGCCCGGACGATTTCGGGCTTGATGATTATGAAGCGCTTATGCTTCGCGGGCTTCAAACGGCAAGCATAGTAAAGCGAGACTTTAACGGCGGATATTTTGAATGCGAGGTAATCGTTTTAAAGGCTTTTTGTAAGCGCTTTAAAATAGATTTTTTGTGGATGTTTGAAATTTCAAAGGCGTTTAATAGGATTTTAAATAAGAAGGAATGACGGGAGTAAAGATGACTTATAAAGATAAATTTTTAGCTTTTTTTGCGTCGTTTAGACCCTGCTTAATGCCTAAAATCACTCCCGCTACGCAATATACCGCGATATATGCCGCGCAAATTTTAAGAAAGCCTACAAAGCCGCTAAAATCGGTAATAATAAATAAAACAACCCCGGCTCCCGTAAGCGCTATCAAGCAACCTAGCAAAGCGTATTTTACTAAACCTAGCATTTTAGCTCCTTTCGTTTTTCTATATATATTTTACCATAAAGTAGCCAACTATGTCTAGAAATAACGACGTAAATATCACCATAAGCATAAACGGCGATACGCACAACCTAAGAGCGGCCAGAGAGGACGTAAACGCCCTAGGGCGCAGCCTAAATAACACCGACACTATCGCAAACGCCTTACGTAGCTCTTTTGGAAAGATAGCTGCGTCGGTAGCTAGTATAGGAGCCCTAGCCGTTGGCGTCAAAGAGCTTGCAGCCTCGGGCATCGAAGCAAACCGAAGCTTTGAAAACCTTAAAATTCAACTAACCGGCCTAATCGCCGCAAACTCCTCAAACGTAAGTATGATGGGCAAAACCCTCGACGCTCATACCAAATGGAATATGAGCATGAAAGAGAGCGAGGGAATACTAAAAAAGCTCAACGAAACCAACGCCAAGACTAAATTTACGCTTGAAGAGATCACCGGCGCCTTTAACATGTTTTATGCTACCTCTGCAGGTCAAGGCAGCAGAAACAAAGCCGTGCAGGCCATGGATAGCATAGCTCTAGCAGCCCAGGCAGTAGGCAAAAATCTAAGCGATCTAACTCCTATGATGGATAGCCTAGCTACGGGCACGGTGGTAGCAGCTTCCGAGATGGGCTCATTTATGAAGATAGTGGGCCTCACAAATGAAGAGTTAAAAAAGGCGAGCTCTGAGGGCAAGGTCTACGACGTAATCATAGAAAAGCTAGCCAAATATAAAGAGCTTAGCGCCGAGGCGGCTAAGGGCTACGAAGTAGCGCTCGGCTCTCTTAAAAATGAACTCACCGAGCTCACTAGGGAGCTAACTAAGCCTATGTTTGACGTACTTACTACTGGCATCGCCTCTTTTTCAAATTTCGTAAAAGAAAACAAAGCTACGATCATAGAGTGGGCGGGGTATATAACCGAGGCAGCAAAGCATTTAGGCCTGCTTGCGGGAGCATTTGTTGCAGCCAAAATAGGTACGGCGGCTTTTAACGCCGTGCTTGGTATATCAAGAGCTGCTATGGCGATTTTTTCGTCGTCCTTAACAGCTACTATTACGCTTACGTCCGCGCTTGGGACCGGTATTACGGCACTCAAAGCGGCATTTAAAGGCTTTTTACCAACCGCGGTGATATTCGGCGCGGTTGAAGCGTTTATGGCACTCAAAGACGGCATGGACGGAGCAAGGGCTAGCGGCGAGAAGCTAAACCAGATCCTAAATACGACGAGCGAAGAGCTTAGCAAACTAACTAAAAATCAGCTTGAATTTCGTCTAGTCGAGATCCGCAGAGAGCTAGACGCCACCAAAAAAGAGGCCGGCAAGCTACAAGATAAGATCGCAAACGGCTTCATTTTTATGAGCAAAGACGCCCTCGTCGAAAACAGAGCCAAGCTAGACGAACTTCAAAACAACATCCTTGATCTAGGCGCGGCCTACGGCGAGGTCGAGGACGTGCTAAACGGCAGAGGCAAAGGCGGCGCGGGCCCCGGCGAAGCAAAAACCGACTCCTTGCTGCAAAACAAAATCGACAGCCTAAGCGCGGCTTTGGATAAAGCCGGCGAAAAAGCCAAAAACGTGACTACGCTAGGACGTCTAAAAACGGAGCTTGCCGAGATCGACGGCCTCATAAAAAATTTGCAAAATCCTATAACCGATCCCGAGAAAGAAAAGCAGAGGCTCGATACGCTCGAGGCTTTGCAAGTTATGCGCGAAAAAACGGCCAAACAGATAGCCGAATTTAACAAACAAGACGTAAAAAGCCTGGGTGACGTAAACTCCGCATATCGCGAGATCGCGCGCGTAGGTATGAGCGAATATGAGAAAAAACTCGACGACATCAATCAAAAAGAAAGAGATTGGATCAAAAACGGCGTAAGTAGACAAGATGCGGCCGCGGCAAAGCAAAAGCTGTTTGATATATTGCAAACGGAAGAAGCAAACAAGGCTATCAAGGAGTACAAAGATTTTCTAAACGAAAAAGAGGCTGCGCAAAAAGAGTACTATGAAGCTATCGGCGAATACGAAAAAGCGTGGAGTATAGAAAGCGCGAAGACCAAAGAAAAAATCAAAAAGCTCGAGCTAAGCGAAGAGGACGCCAAAAAATACCTCGAAATTCAAAAGAAAAAATACCTTGAGCCGTACGTCAAAAACTCAAAAGCGGCGTTTAAAGACATCAAAAACAGCTGGGCCGACACGGTCTCAAGCATGCAGAAAACCGTCGATGACGGTTTTTTCAACTTTTTCATAGGCAAGACGAAATCGCTTAAAACAGCCCTCAAAGACATCGGTACAAACCTAATGCGCGATATGATTAGCCCATACGCGCGCGTCTTGTCGCAAGGCATTTCGGGCGGCTTTGGCGCATTGCTTGGTGGCGGCTCAAATTTGGCCTCTATCGCCTCAAATTTAGGACTAGCCAAAAACGATAGAGGCGGCTGGGACGGAACCATCGGCGGCACCACGGTTGAGCTATCAAGCACGGGGCAAATTTTAAGGGGCGCGGACGCCCTGGATAAAAGCACGACTAGCCTGCTTAGCTCGGTTTCAAATTTGCAAAGCGCATATTCGCTTCTAACTAGCGGCTATACGGGCTTTATCTCTAGCTTTACCAGCACGCCGGCGCTAAACGCGGCATCTTGGCTCTCTATGCACGGATACGCAGGACTCGGCCAAGGCGTATACGGCTTTGGCACCGGCGTAAAAGGCGCTCTAACGGCTACGCAGTTTAGTAGTGCCGGCACTGCTCCGTATATGGCAGGCTCTGCGTTTGGCGGTGCGGCTCTTGGATACGGCATAGGGTATTTGGGAGACAAGCTTTTTAAGGCAAATACATACGCTAGCACGGGCGGAGCGCTCGGAGGCGCTGCGGGCGGTCTGATAGCCGGTATGAAAGCGGGATCGTCTATGGGTCCTTGGGGCGCAGTCATAGGCGCGGTAGCGGGTGCGCTAATAGGCGGAGCGTTTGGAAAGAAAAAAGCAACCGGTAGCGGTATTTCGCTGTTGCAAGACATCACGGCGGGCGATGCGCTAAGCAACCAAAACATCCGTTCATACGTCGATATGCAAAAGAAAGGCTGGTTTAGCAAGAAAAGCTGGACCGAGATGAGCGACCTAGACGATACCTCTATGAGAGAGATCGGCGCACAGCTTCGCTCTATGGATAGGATGGCTAGCCGTGCGGGAGCTTTGGCGAGCCTAACCCTAAAATCAGGCAAGTATAGCGGCGAAAGTTTGGCAAACGAGGGCTTTGCAAAGGCAATACTTCGCTCAATGACCGGGCAAGCAGAGCAGATGTGGGCAGAGGTCACGGAAAGCGGCGGCAAGAAGCGAAAAGGCTTGCTCGGCAAAATAAGCGGCGTATTTGAAAAGGCTATGAAATTTAGCCCATCCTCAATCATCAACCGCATAACCAAACCGCTTGACGACGCCGTAAGCAAGGCAATGAACAAAGCAGGCCTGGGCATGATCGACAATATGGCACGCGGTATGAGGGACGAGTTTGGCAAGGCTAGCGACGGAAATATCTTTGGCTTAAAAAGCTCTCGAAAAATAGACGATTTGCTAAATTTGAGCAGAGACGAAACAAACAAAAATCAAAGGCTAGTAGATAATCCCGAGTTTTCCAGAATGTGGAAAGACTGGGAAGAGCAGGCGAAGAAAGCGAATAAAAAAGTAATCGAGCTAATGAGCGAGAGCCTAGGAGCGATCGCGGATAGCTACAAGAGTCTTGAGCTACTCAGCGTAAGAAATCCTATCAAGCAGGTTGAAATATCTATGCGCCAAGCCTTTGAGAGCTTTACGGACGCAGCCGAAGCGCTTAAGCTTGACATTCCAAAGCAGATGGGCGGTATCGCCGATCTAAGCGTGGAGCAAATGGCGCAGGCATACCGCAAAGCAATAGCGTCAGACTTCACAAAAAGCAACGTAGACAGCCTAAACGGCCTAGTCAAGGCTTACGAGGCGGCGAAAAAGGCGCAAGACGAGTACACCAAAGCTCTAATCAGCTTCACGCAAAGTATAGCTCAGACTCAAGCCGGCTTTTTTGCGGCGGTCGGTCGCGACACGAATGTCGTTACCATGCAAAACATCTACACCAAATTTCGCGCTCTAGCAGGAAGCATAGAGGGCGACTTAGGTGCTGATGAAATGAGCCGCGTCTCAAAGCTAGGAAACACGAACGATCCTAGGGTTTGGGCGGAGTATTTCTACCGTATGAGCGCGCGTGAGTTGCAAGAGTTTCTAAGTAGCGGCAACGTCGAAATGAGAAAGCAACTGCTTGAGGCCGTAACCGAGTACAACAACCACAGAAACCAAAACGGCGGCCGCGACGTATGGCTGAAGTCCCTCACTGGGCTTGAAGAAATCGTCAAACAAATCAAAGCCCTGGATCTAGCGGAGCAAGCAAGAAAGACGCTCGAAGCGCAAAAGCAGCAACTCGCCGTCCTAAATTTGCAAAAAAGTGCGGTAGAAAAGCTAGCCTCTATGGCGAGCAAAATCCGCGAAAACGTCATCGATAATCAAACAGCCGGCATAAACTACGCCCTGGCGCTGCAAAAAGCAAAAGCGGCATTTAGCGCGGGCAACTACGACGCCAAAGCATATGACGAGCTAAATAGCGCCATATCCAAGCAGGAGCAAAACCTGCGAGATAACGCGGCCACCTATCAAGACTACCGCTACGAAATGTTAAAGCTGGCAAACGAAGTAGAGGGCATAGCCGGCGACGTAAATTTGGGAGATTTACTCGAGCAAATCAAAAAGCTAGACAAACTGCTAAATAGCGCAAACGATACCTATTCGCAGCAGCTTGACGCGCTAAAAAAGCAAAAAGAGGCGCTAGAGCTTGATAGCCAAAACCAAATCCACGCCCTGCACGATCTGCTTGGCAAGGATAGCCCCGTAGTGGCATACCTGCAAGCCGTCAGAGATGCAATTATAGCGGGTAAGGCCGCGCCCGAATACAAAGGCGCGCCGCCCGCAAACGTAGCAAACGGAGCAACCACCGCAAACGGCGCGATAATAAGCTCAAGCCTAGACCGCGACATAAACGAGATATATAAAGACGTGCTAGGCCGCAGTGTAGAGCAAGGAGGACTAGACGCATGGAAACGCAAAGCCCAGCTAGAAGGCCTTTCAAAACAGCAGCTCAGGGCGCAGATAGAAGCTACGGCAAGAGCCGCTACGGGCGGCACCTCAAAACAAGACTTCATTGAATGGAGCAAGAAAAGAGGCTACAAGCCCTTTGCCGACGGCGGTATAGTCACTCGTCCTACGCGCGCGCTCATAGGCGAAGCAGGCTACGACGAAGCGGTCATTCCGCTTGACGGTAGAGGCATCAAGGTAGATATGGGCGGAGCCTTTGAGGCGCTTGCAAAAAGGCTGGAGCGAGTGGAGCAAATAGCCGCAAACATAGGCAGAGACGTACGAGAGATGACGATGAACGCAAGGCAAACTATAGACAATGGAGCCGTAAACGTAAGGAGCATAGCATGACGGTAGTAGAAAAAGTAGATCTAACCCTCAAAGAGACCAACGCGCCCTCAGATACGCTAAGGACCTTTTCAAAAGGTATGAATGTCGATCTTGGCGAGGAGATCATATATGAGGGAGAGAAATACAAGGCTGCAAAGGCGATGACCGGTATTCAAACCGAGCCGGATAAAGACATAACAAATTTCGCCCACATGGGTGCGATCAACGAAAAAGCGATGTTTGATAGGTATATCGGAACGCAGACCAAAAAGAAAGACGGCGGGGCGCTGAAATTCAAAATAGATACGGGCAAAAAGCGCGTGAACTGTTTTAGCTTTTTCAACGTCGACGGCAGCGAAATTTTTATCCGAAAAGCAGGCACCGTAATAGCGCATAAACGCCTGCTTAATGCCGGAAGCCGTAGCTGGTGGGAGTATTTTTTCGAGTTTGGACAAGACTACAAAAAAGACGTGGTGTTGTATGCAGACAAATACTTCGGCGAGTTTGAGATAGAGATCACGCCAAACCGTTTGGGGGCAAATTTAGGCCATTTTTCTGCCGGGCAACGGGTGTTTCTCGGATATACAGAGCTTGAAGCCGAATTTGGCGTAAACGACTACAGCAGAAAACAAAAGACGGCCTACGGAGACGTCTTTATCGCCAAGGGTCGCACGGCAAACTATATGAGCCTAGCCGTAGTGCTGCCTACCCCGCAAATAGACCGCACGAGAGATACGCTCAAAAACCTATGCGGAGAGCTTACGACTTTTATCGGAGACGAGAAAGACAAGGGTTTCAAGAGCCTGCTAGTCTTTGGCTTTCTCAACGATTTTAGGATCAAGATCACGGGAGAGCAGTATAGCTCGCTAAGTATCAACGTAGAGGGAATAATCTAAATTTAAAGGAGAGAAAATGAAACAAATAACTAAGTTGCCCCAGCCGCCTACCACGGCCGAGCCGCAAAATTTTGACGACCGAGCCGATGCGTTCGTAGGCGCGCTACCAAAATTCGTCACGGAAACAAACACGCTGGCCGCGGAAGTCGAGGAAAATTTGCAAACTACGCAGACTCTCAAAGAAGACGCGGACGCCTCAAAGCAGGCAGCGCAAGCTTCCGCGCAAACGGCTAGCGAGGCAAAAGAAGCGGCCCAAAGAAGCGCAAGCGAGGCCGAGAGTAGCGCGCAAGCAGCAGAGCAAATCAAGACGCAAACGCAAGAAACCAAGCAAAGCGCGCAAGAAGCGCTCGCGATTATCGCGGCCGCAGCCCAGAATAGCGCGCAAGCGGCAAGGCAAAGCGAGCAGGCCGCCGAGCAGACAAAAACAGAGTTACAAACAGCTACGCAAGCACTACAAGATATGAAAAACATCGTAAAAGACGGCTTCATCGACGACGGCGCGCAAAGCGAGACGAAAACCTACTCTAGCAAGAAAATCGCAGAGCTAAACGAGACGCTAAAGACGGATGTGGACCAAAAACTAGACCAAACCGGCAAAGAAATAAGAACTGCAGCTATGAGCGGGGCTATGCCGTCTGCTTACGAGAGCGACCTTGCGATGTGGGATTATATGGAGGCTTCCCCGGTCGTGGCAAACGAGCAGCAGGTTCCTACTGGCCAAAACAATTATGCCCTTTTGAGTACTCTTTTGTTTGAAGGCGACATTAATCTCTGGACGTATAACCATAGCGTAATACCGATCGCGTTTGAGGGATCGGACGAAATTTTGCCGTTTAGGAAAGGTGATGCTGTGGCTATATATAACATAGAAAAAACCATAACGCTAATAGACGGCGGCAAGGCATACGTATATTGTCAAAAAGACAGTAACGTCTATATTTTTAGCGCAGCAAAAGGGATGAAAGGCTTTAACAAAAATAGTCAAACCCCAGACAGAGATCCGCTACAAAGCTTTGAAAGCAAATATCTGATTTATCTAGATACGTCAAAAAAAGAGGCCTACGTTTATACAGTGGACGCGGCGGCTGGGACCTTAAAATTCGCGTTTAAGAAAAAGATAGACGACGATAAATTTAGCGCTTACGGGAGCGCTTACGTGGCGTTTAACTACCTAAAAATAGGCAATTTTACGTTTAAAATCACAGATACCGACATAACTCTTGCAAGCGAGGGCGAGATTTATCTGCCTAAGCGGCTAGACGGCGATATTAGGACGCCATTTCATCGTAGTTCGCCTAGCGGCTTTATTATCTCGGGTGAGTACGTTTACGACGTTAAAAGCGGTAAGGCTTTAAAACCCATCATAAATCTTAAATTTTCCGGTTTTTTAGGAAGAACCGACTATTTGGTAATAAAAAACTTTAGCGATGAATATTATTCCCCTAGCTATATCTACGACGTTAAATACGGAGTTAGATGCGTTCGTATGCCTGAGGAATACTACCCCGTAAACGTCTCTCTTAAAGACGGATACGCTTATGTCTTATTTGTACGTGCAGCTTCGAGAAACCCTAGATTTTATATCCCAGACATAATAATGGGCATAAAAATACCGATGAAATTTTTAACGGGCAAAAACTACAAAGGATAAACAATGAAAGAGGATTTTAAAAA
>NZ_CALKTQ010000343.1 GCF_937997465.1 uncultured Campylobacter sp.
TTTATTAAAAATAAACTTTAAATTTAATATTTGTTCTGTAAATAAATTTTGGGAAAGAGTGAAATTTAAAAAATCAGCCCCTCGTCGTCTTGTTTGATTAGGGTATCTTGCGCGTCTTGTTTCGGTACCGGCGAGATCTTCGTATAGACTTCGATCAAGCCCTCGTACGCAGTGTGAAAGACGCCCTCCGGCTCGATGAAAGTTTTTTGTTTTAGGGGGTACTCCTTCATATAGCTTTCCATAAATTTCTTAAACACTGGAGCCGCCGTGCGTCCGCCGCCCTCGACCTTTCGCATCGGCGTGTTGTCGTCGTTGCCGTACCACACGACCACCTCGACCTCAGGCGTAAATCCGCAAAACCACGCGTCAATGTTGTTATTTGTTGTGCCGGTCTTGCCCGCGACTTGTACGCCGTTTAGCCTCGCGCTTTGTCCCGTGCCGCGCTCCACGACCGTTTTCATCATGTCAGTCATCAGGTATGCCTGCTCTGGCTCGGTGACGAACGTCCTTTCTGGCTCGAAAACCGCTTCTAAATTTTGATAGTTTATGATGCGTTTTATCAGGCTTGGCTCCACGATCTCGCCGCCGTTTGGAAACATCGAGTAAAATTTGGCAAACTCTAACGGCGAGATACCGAAGCTACCAAGCGCGATGGATAGGTTTTTGGGGATGTTTTTAAAGCCCATTTCGGTTAGCTTTTTATACGCCGTATCAAGCCCGATCTCGTCGAGCAAATTTATCGTGGCGAGGTTGCGCGACTGGCGCAGAGCCTCACGCAGTGTGATATAACCCTGAAAGCCGCCGCTATAGTTTTTCGGACGCCACTCGTACTGGCTGCCTTCGTTAAATACCCTTGATATATCGGCCGCCTTGCTCATCGGCGAGTAGCCCATATCTAGGGCGATCTGGTAGATAAAGGGCTTAAAGCTAGAGCCCGGCTGGCGCATACTCTGCGTGGCACGGTTGTAGCTACTTTTGGCGTAGTCCACGCCGCCGACTAGCGCGAGTACCTCGCCCGTCTTTGGTAGGGTGACGACGATAGCGCCGTTTAGGATACTAGCGTTTGCGTCTTTGTTACGTTTTAGTATCTCGTTGTAGCCGTATTTTAGCGCCTCGGACGCCATATCTTGCACCTTTAAATCGACGCTGGTTTCGATGACGTAGCCGCCGGTTTTTATATCCTCAAAGCGCTTTGAGGCCTCTTTTAGCACCTCGTCCACGATGTACGGGGCTTTGTTTTGCGTGAGAGTGTCGTCAAAGACTACGGGCTGCTCGACTAGCGCAGCCTTGTACTCTGCGTCGCTGATCCAGCCTAGCGCGTTCATTCTTGAGATAACGTTGTTTGCGCGGCTAAGCGATAGATCGAGGTGGCGAGTCGGGTCGTAGGTGCTAGGAGCTTTTGGGAGTCCCACCAGGATTGCGATCTCTTTTAGCGTGAGCTCATCAAGCTCCTTTCTAAAGTATCCTTTTGCTGCGGTTTTTATGCCGTGATAGCCATGTCCTAGATAGACGTGATTTAGATAGCGCTCTAAAATTTGCTCTTTGGTTAGCTCGTTTTCTAGCTTCATCGATATGATCATCTCTTTTAGCTTACGGGTTAGCTTTTTTTCTCTGGTTAATACCATGTTTTTAACTAACTGCTGCGTTAGCGTGCTAGCGCCCTCGACTAGTTTGCCCGCCTTTATGTCTTTAACGATAGCTCGCGTGATAGCCTCGGGATTTACGCCGCCGTGTTCAAAAAAGCTCGTATCCTCGATCGCCACGAGCGCCTCGATGACGCGCGGCGGGATATCCTCGTACTTGACGTAGATCCTGTTTTCATCAAATATATTTGCGATGAGTTCGCCGTTTCTGTCGTAAATTTGAGTCGTGAGCTTTGGCTTAAAATCGATGATATTTGACGCGTCAAAGGTGACTTGCGAATAAAGATAAACAAATGCCGCGCTCAGCGAAACAAAGATAATAAATAAAATCGAAGCTAAAATTCTCATAAAAAGGCCTTTAAAATTTTCACGTTTAGCCCCATTGCGGTGCTAGTTTCGCCGTTTTGGCTTAGGATGTATTTTTTGTTGAAATTTTCTATCGTCATGGCTCCGGCCTTGCCCTGCCAAAGATCGCCCGATAGGTAGTTTTGTAGGTCGGCTTCGTCAAATTTAGCAAATTTATACTCCGCAAAACTTACATTAATAAGCTCGAATTTCTCGCCCAAAAATATCATCGCCATTACGATTCTAGCGACGTTGCCGCTTTGCATTTGCAGCATTTTTAGCGCCTCTTGTTCGTCTTTAGCTTTGCCTAAAATTTTATCGCCACATACTACGACGCTATCTGCGAAAACGACGTTTTTTGCATTTTCATTCGCTTTTAAAAATTGCTCTTTTTTTGCCGCGACGATCTTTTGAACGTAAACGTGCGGCGGTAAATTTTTATCTACGCCGCCCTCGTCGTAGTCAAAGAAAACCTGCTCAAATTTAACGCCGTGATCTCGCAAAATCTTAGCTCTAGTAACCGAGCTCGAAGCCAAAATAACCATCAAAACTCCCTATAAGATACGCCAAGATACGCTGCCAGTAGCGCAAATGCCACATTTAGCGGGATGAAATAATAAATCGTAACTATGAGATTCTCGTGAAGCTCGATGTATTCGCTATTTTGCAGAGATTTTGAGGCTTTGTTTAGGCGGTACGTGACGTAAATAACGTTTAAAAATAAAAATCCCCAGATCGCCCATTTTGTCGTTAAAATCGTATTTAGCATTGGATCGGCGTTTTTGATCGCGTTTTGCTTAGCCAGTATTGCGCCCGTCACGCCCATAACGGCGATCGAGCCGTAGATCGCGTAGCCAAGGCGCTTTAGCATGGAGATTATCGTTTGGTATTTTTGCGTGTCGCCCTCGATATTTTTCATAAAAAATTTTGCAATGAGTAAAAAATTTGCTTGAAATCCGATGAAAACAACCACGGAGAGGATGTGGATAAAGGGTAGGGCGCTGCTAATCTTTGCAAAAGCTATGTTAAATTCGGGCATTTGTCCCCTTTGATCTAAAATTTTCTCGCGCTAAAGTAAAATTGACGATGGTAAAACCCGGCGCCAAAATGCGCGAATAAAATAAACTCATAAACTTATATTTTCCTTTAAATTTTATCTCGGCTCACAAAATGCAAATTTCGGATTTTGCTTTGCGGCGTCAAATTTGGCTGTCAAAAATTTGCTTAAATTTTATGTCGCAAAAACGCGGTCAAATTTAAGCGATTTTCTTAAATTTGACCAACGCCAGGCTTATTTTTCTAGCTTGATTTTAGCAAACTCAAACGCCTGCCTGATCGCATCCTCGATCGCAAGTACGTTTTTGCCGCCTGCGGTGGCGAAATCATCCTTGCCGCCGCCGTTTCCGCCTAAAATTTGAGCCGTAAATTTGACCCATTCGCCCGCTTTTAACGGCGCGTTTTTCGCGCCTGCGGCCAGGGCGATTTTACCATCTTCGTTTACTTGCACAAGTAGGATCGCCGCCTTTTCGTTCTCGTTTTTAAACTCGTCTATCGTCGCCTTTATGTCGCCGCCGTCAATCACCGCGACGCAAAGCTTGGTCTCGTTTACATTCACCACGGCTAGCGCGTGTGCGTCTTTTGCCTGCTTGGTTTTATCTTTTAGGCTTTTTATCTCGGCTTTTAGTTTTTTTACCGCGTTCATAGGCTCGGCGCTTTTTAGCTCGGTTTTTAGCTCTTCGATCTCGCCGCGCCAGGCTTTTGCGAGATTTAGCGCGGCTTTAGAGCACACGGCTTCGATCCTGCGTACGCCCGCACTCACGCCGCCTTCTTTTGTGATGAAAAACGCTCCGATCTGGCTTAAATTTGCTACGTGCGTACCGCCGCAAAGCTCCTTGCTAACCTCGCCGAAGCTTAGCACGCGCACTTTATTGGCGTATTTTTCGCCAAATAGCGCGATTGCGCCGCTATTTTTAGCTTCCTCGATGTCCATTATCTCCGTTTTTGCCGCGATACTTTCGGCGATTGCGCTATTAACAAAATTTTCGATCTTTGTTAGCTCCTCCGCCGTCACGGCCTTTGGATGAGAGAAGTCAAATCTGAGTCTGCTAGCCTCGACGCTAGATCCGGCCTGCGCGATATGCGTTCCCAGCACGCTTCTAAGCGCGGCGTGAAGCAAATGCGTGGCGCTGTGATGGCGTGCGATCTCGGCTCTTTGCTCGCTTACTTTTAGCTTCACGGCGTCGCCGATTTTAAGCTCTTTTTTAACCGCGACGTTTGATAAATTTAGCCCAAAAAACTTCTGCGTATCTAGCACGTCAGCTGTGTCCACGACCACGCCGCTGTCGCCTGCCTGGCCGCCGCTTTGCGCGTAAAAAGGCGTCACGTCAAACATCGCCCAGCCTTGTTCGCCAGCTTTTAAAATTTGAGTTTCTTTAAAATCATCGTCAAGTAGCGCCAAAACCTTGCTCGTGCGCTCAAGCTCCTCGTAGCCGTTAAATTTATTTTCGCCGAATTTTTCTAAAAGCGCCTTAAAATCGCCCTTTGCGCTCTTGTCGCCGCTGCCTTTCCAAGCAGCCTTAGCGCGCGCTTTTTGCTCGCTCATTAGCTCGTCAAATTTAGCTTCATCGACTTTGAGTCCTTTTTCGCGTAGCATATCGGCCGTGAGATCTAGCGGGAAGCCGAATGTATCGTAAAGCTTAAACGCAGCCTCGCCGCTAAAAATATCTTTCGTGTGCGCTAGCTCGCTTTCAAAAAGCTCGAGTCCGCTTGCTATCGTGGCTAAAAATCTCTCTTCTTCCAGCCTGATTTGCTCTTTTACCGCCGCTTTTTTCTCGTTTAGATAGGCGTAGTGGCCGTCCATTAGCTCGCAGACTTTATCGACCAGACGGTACATAAATGGCTCTTTTATGCCTAGTAGATATCCGTGTCTGATCGCGCGGCGTAGTATACGGCGAAGTACGTAGCCGCGGCCCTCTTTGTCAAATGTAGTGCCTTGAGCTAACAGGAAAGTCACTGAGCGGATGTGGTCGCTGATGACGCGGTAGCTAGCACCGCTCTCGTAAGCGTAAGGCTTGCCGCAAAGCTTTGCGACTTCTTCGATAAGAGGCATAAAAAGCGAGCTATCGTAGTTGCTAAATTTGCCTTCCATTATCGCTGTGACGCGCTCAAGGCCCATGCCCGTGTCGATGCTAGGCTTTGGTAGCGGAGTCAGCTTGCCGTCGCTGCTGCGCTCGTACTGCATAAAGACTAGGTTCCAAATTTCAAGAAATCTATCGCCGTCGCCGCCCATGTAGTCCTCAGGCGTGTTAAAGTGCTCGCCGCCTTGATCGTAAAAGATCTCCGAGCACGGTCCGCACGGTCCCGTATCGCCCATCTGCCAGAAGTTATCGTGATCGCCAAATCTATAAATGCGCTCCTTTGCGATGTGCTGCTCCCATAGTGCAAACGCCTCGTCGTCGCTCTCGTGGACGGTGACGTAGAGGCGGTCTTTGGGTAGTTTTAGCACCTGCGTGACAAACTCCCACGCATACGCGATCGCGTCTTTTTTGAAGTACTCGCCGAAGCTGAAGTTGCCCAGCATTTCAAAAAACGTGTGATGGCGCGCGGTGTAGCCGACGTTATCTAGGTCGTTGTGCTTGCCGCCTGCGCGGATGCAGGTCTGACAGCTCGTGCGGATCGGCGGAGTAGGGCGCGGCACTTCGCCGGTGAAAATGCTCTTAAACGGCACCATACCGGCGTTTGTAAAAAGCAGCGTAGCGTCGTTTGGCACTAGCGGCGCAGACGGAATGATCTCATGACCTTTGCTTGCAAAAAAATTTAAATAAGCTTCTCTAATATCCATCGTTTTTTCCTGATTAAAGTTTTAAAATAGGGCTGATTTTAGCATAAATTTAATAAAACTTGTTTGAGGCCCGCTATAAAAAGGTGTCGGTAAAATTTAAAAATCGCTCGCATTATCCGTTTAATTACTATTTTTTACTATAATTGCCTAAAAAACATTAAATTTTGGAAAAAAGATTATGAAAAAACGAGTTGCGATAATAGGATTTGGAAACGACGCGAAGCACTACTATAACGAGCTTCGTCGCTCCGAACGCTTCGAGCTGGCGGCGATTTTTGACGGCGTGCAAAATAGCGAAATTTGCGGACGGATTCCTTTTTACGATAATATAAACGACCTTTTGGACTCCGTGCGCATCGACGCTCTTATCGTAACCGACACGCACAAATATCTAAATTTGATACCAAAATGCCTAAATTTTATAAAATTTATCATGCTTGATCCTTGGCTTTGCAAATCAGGCGAGATAAGGGAACTAAAATACTGCTTTAAATCCCAAAATATAGGCGCTTACGTGGCTTTTATAGATAGATTTAATCCAGTTATCGCCTCTATAAAAAAAGAACTCGCCAAAGAAAAAGATATTTTTTCGATAAATATCGCTCGAGGGTTTAGTAGGGGCGTAAATTTGCAGCTTGAAATTTTACAAAACATCGATGTTGCAAGGTTTATAACGGGTAGCGAGATAATCTTTAGCAATAAAGTTTCAATCCAAAACGATGACAAAAGAAGCGAAACAGACTCGCTTTTTCAGCTTAAATTTAAAAACCAGACGCTAGCTAGTATCCACAACTCAAAGCGCTTTAAAGCAGAACGCTTTACGATCGAATTTGCCGCGAACGGGGGCGTGTATTTCGGCGATATGCTGGGCCTTAAGCTAAACAAATACACGCTTGACGGGCAGCAAAATTTAAAGGTTTATGGCGACGTTTCGCCGATTAAAGCGTTACTAAACGAGTTTTATCAGGCATGTTGCGGCGCAAAAAGCGATCTAAGTACGCTCGAAGATGCCCTAAAGGCTCAGGAGATTTGCGAATGAGACTAATTTTACTACTAAACATGGGCGGACCAAACGACCTTAGCGAGGTTGAGGTATTCTTAAAAAATATGTTTAACGATCCTTATATCCTGGGGATAAAAAGCCCGATTTTGCGTAAATTCGTGGCGTTTATGATAACCAAATCTCGCCTAAAAGCCGCGCAAAATAACTACCGTCAAATCGGCGGAAAATCGCCTATCTGTGAGCTTACGGCAAGACTATGCGGTAAAATTTCGCATTTTTTAGACGATAATACGGCGGTAGCTTTTGCGATGAACTACACGCCACCTTTTGCGAAGGATGTTTTAGCTGAGTTTACGGAGGCTTCGGAGATCGTTGTTTTTCCTCTCTATCCGCACCATTCGTTTACGACCGTAACGTCTAGCATAAGCGACTTTGAAAAGGTGCGAGCCGAGCTAAATTTAAAGGCGAAAGTAAAAATCATCGAGCCGTTTTTTGAGGATGAGAGATATAACGAGGTTGTCGCAGATGACATCGAAAAAGCTGCTAGTAATCTAAACTCAGGCGAGATAACGCTGGTATTTTCGGCGCACTCTTTGCCGCAAAAAATGATCGACGCAGGCGATATCTACGAGGAGCACGTCAAGCGTCACGTTCAAATTTTAACCGAAATTTTGGAGAAGCGAGGGGTTAAATTTAAGCAAACGATGCTGGCGTATCAGTCAAGACTGGGCCCCGTAAAATGGCTCGAACCCTCGCTGAATCAGGTCTTAGCCGAGCTAAAAGATAAAAAAGCGCTCATCTATCCGATCTCGTTTTGTATCGACAACTCCGAGACTGTTTTTGAGCTATCAAAGGAATTTCGTCATATCGCCAGTGAGTTAAATTTTGATTTTTATGACGTCGTAGGCTGTCCAAACGATAGTGAAAAATTTGCTAAATTTATAGCAGACAAAGCTAAGGAATAAAATTTGCTTGCGATAACGTATCTTTTATAAAGGATGCGAAATGACGATCGAAGAGCAAAAATTTATCCAAAAGATTTTGGCCGAGCTTGCGCAAAAAGCCATAGAAAAGACTGCAAAGGCGGTAAAAGGCGCCGACTTTGAAAAAGAGCTCAAAAAAGCCGTTGAGCCGATAAAAACCGCCAAAGAGCCTGATGTGGAAGGTTTTAAAAAGACTCTTACGGAGCTTGGCGCAGCAGGATTTTTATCGCAGATGAACGAACAAAAAATCCAGGAAAAGCTAAGCATCAAAAAAGAGGAGCTGATGGAGGCTTTAGGGCTAAATACCGATATGAAAAAAAGCCTAAGAGATGAGCTTGAAACCGTACTGGACGATCTTTTGACTAAATACGAAAAAGAGCTTCGAGCTAGTTTGCAAAGCAACTCCTTGCTAGAAAAACAGCAATCTTTGCAAAATAAAAATCCGTCGATGTTAAGTACGGTTTTAGGTATCGTATAAATTTGGCGTAGTTTTAAGTCGCGGCGAGTCGGCGTAAAATTTGAATTTGATGTTTTGATATCAAAGCCTTAAAAGCTCGCCGAGACTAAAACAGCAATATATTAAAACTTGCATTATTTAAGCGTATTTGCCGACGATAAAAAGTAAAATTTTAGATAATTTACAAATTAGCCTTTAAAAACAAAATAGCCAAAATTTATTTTATTGCGAATTATTAAATTTAAAAATATCTTTCAAATTTTGATTTTACCTAAAAACCTTTCCGTTAAAAGCGCTTTATCTGTGTTATGTAAAATTCTTTATCGTTGATAGTTTTTGAAATTTGAGATTTATTTCATAAAATTTAAGCAATTTACTATGAAGTCGGCAACAAGAATGATTGAATTTTGATTGGTATCTTTGTGGATTTAAAAAGTAAAAAGGCGAGAGTTTATCTCGCCTAAAGTTGATCAATAAAGTCCGAATTTGCCATCAGAGCGTTTGTAGATCACGCGCATTTTGGCGTCCATATCGTTAAATACGTAAAACTGTGCATCGCTATCTTTTAGCTTTTGCATAGCTTCCTCGATCTCTAGTGGTTTATATAGCTCAAGCTCCATAGGTATTATCTCATCTACCTCGCCGTCGTTTATATGTTCGTCGGCAATCGCAGCTCTAACAGCTTTGCCATCGTCTTTATTTTTGACGGTTGTGTTTTTGTCGTGCTCGCGGCGAAGTACTTTTGACGCGCGTTCAAGCGCAAGATCGACTGCAGCGTATAGATCTTTATCTTTGTGGCGGATTACGATCGTGTCTTTTTTTGCCAAATTTAGTGCAAATTCTACGCTAAAGCCTTTTTTGCCGTTTTTTTCGTCCGCAGAAACTACGCAACGACCCGAAATAATATCCAGTCCGTATTTGTTAAGCGCATCAAATGCGTTTTCTATGTGTTGTTTGATTGAGTCTGTTAGGTCAAATTGTTTACCTACGATGCTTAGATTCATCATCTCTCCTTTACGTTAAAGTGCTAACATTATAGCATATAAAGTATTATTTTAGAGCTTTTGAATCGTGCGTCTGTGAATTCTTATCGGCGGGACATTGGCATTTGCCGACCTAACGACTACGTCTAATATAACCGTTCCGGCAGATGCAGCGGTAGATATCGGGATTACTGCCGTACCTCTACCGGCAGTACCGTCGCAAGCTCCTATAGTACCAAATACCCTGTTTATGGTTACTCTGATATCAAATAAGGATGTGTTTTGAACTCCGGTAGGATAAAACGTTTGCGGGACTATCACCGCATTTCTGTCTAAGCTTGCACAGTTTGCTGCTTGCGTAAAATCCACCTGTAGGAGATTAAAAATAGCTATCTCTGTAGCGCCCTGAGCCAGAAGTTCTGCTTGTTCTCGCAAAAAAATATGAGTGGTTTGTCTTGCTGTAGTCGCCGAGATATTTAATGAAAACATACCTAAAGTAGCTATTAAAACTATAAAAATAATCGCAGTAACTAAACTAAAACCTTTTCTCATTAGTATATCGCCTTTGTTTTGCATACGGTAGTTTCCTCTTCGCCGTTACCAAGCGATCTTCCGGCATCTCTTATGCATAGCTTTAAAACCATGACATTATTGAGTTCCGTAAAATTAAATCTTGTTACGTTTGTAGCTAGTATATCCGAGCTTCCGTCATTGTATTCTTCTCCTGCCCATGGGCGAAAATTATAATGAAGCAATAAGTTAAAATCTCCGTTAGCGCTAGCTTGACCAGGGACTACTGCATAAGCGGTATGAAGCAGATAATACTGTTCAGAAATAAGCTGACCTCTATAATTTCTAATACTTAATACAGTGTCGGCGGTATCGTTTGCAACCAAAGCTACAGACTGTGCGTTTGTGCGATTATAGCCGAAAGATGAATTTACATTTAGACCCGTACCTTTAAAAATCAAACCTATATTTCCATTGTCTAAACTGGCCCGTCCATTGGTAAGATCTCGTATGTTTTGATTTGCGGAAGCTGGATTGGTTTGTAAATTTTGTACTAAAAGCCTACTTCCAGGCGTTGATAGTTGTCCGCTATTTGTTGCAGCGTTTTTTGCGGCGCTAGTATTTGGATTATTTAGGTCTATAAAGCCAGTCCAGCTACCGTCTTGAAAACTTTCGTAGCTATAGGTTACCCATTCAAGAATGGGGAAGGTGTTGTCCAATCCAGCTCCTTGGGTGGATACAAATTTGCCATTTCCGTTATTGCTAAGCTGCTTTCCTATCGTTGAGCCTCTAACGCGAATGGAAAGCCGTTTTGCAATTTGCTCTAAAACTAATTCGGTTTGCATTTCTAGAGTGTTTATAGCTCTACTTTGAAGATAATTTCTATATATATTCAAGGTTATTTCCACCCCGGCATAGGATATTATTCCCATTATAACTATGACCATCATAAGTTCAATCAAGGTAAAGGCTTTTTTCATTTCTATTACCACACTTTAGTTAAAAGCGCAGGCGCATCACCTATATTTGCAGAGTAAGCTCTCAAGATTATTTGATGGCCATTATTATTAGCCCTAGTATTATTTGTGGTGACAGTGATGGTTACTTGTTTTATATCCTGATTTGCTACTCCTGACATATTAGTGTTGTTTACGCTGGTTACAAGGGTTGAGCTTATAATGTTATCTCTACTATAGGTAGTAGCGGCATCTTGAGGGATATTATTCATATTTATCCTATTGTTATTATAAGAATCAAGATTTTGTTCCCAAGATGCACATGCAGTATCTCTTGCTATTGCAGAAAAGTTTCGCCTTCTTGTGCCATCTATCCCATTTAAAGCGTAAAAATTAGCCAAGCCGCCGAATATAGGAGTTGGAGCAAGCTGAAGAGAGATATCGTTCGTGCAGCCCCATGGGGCGGTAAGCACTAACCCCATCCTAGTTTTGCCGTCCATGACGCTTTCTTGAACAAGGGCCAAGTGATTATTCTCCGATACTTTTGCAATTAAATTTGGCACCGTCGCCATAGTTAACCCTACTATTACGATCGATAGTATAAGCTCGATTAAGGAAAAACCTTTTTTTTTCACCAGTCTAACCTTTTGTTTGGTTTGTTTGACACGGTATTATTTAGGTCATTTGCTCCGCCGTCTATGCTTTGCGTACCCACGACGGTGCCTACCCCATCATTCTTCTGGTCTGCTTTTAAGGCTCGCCCGCCCCATGTCATGCCGATATTATCTCTAGTGAATGTGGCATTAAATCTATTTGTAGCTGCTGCTGCATTTATCGGATCGAATACTAACCAGCTTGATGCATTCATTGAGATGACATCTGTTATTATTGCTCTACTTGATAGTCTTATGGTCTCTACGCCATTTACTATAACTATAGGGTTGGGTGCTAATGCGGTTGTTGTAGCAGCATGTCCAAATGCCCCATGCGTTCCAAGGTTGATATTTTGATGCGTAGTATTGACAAACCAATTATTTGTTTGAGGTAGCGCATTAGCTGCATTGATTAAAGGATATTTTGCCATATTGCATGCATTGCAATAGATGCCGTAGTATACATTCGCATCAAAGCCACTTGCAGGCCCAATGTAGTCTGGAGCATATACTTGACCGTAGTAAAACTGCGTCGTACTGACGGCGGTAGGTTTTGCGTATGCGGCGCCGGCTACGGAGTCTGTATCCGATATATTGCCTATCGTTAAGTTTTGGTTACTTAAAGTAAATGGATTTTTAGGTATATTTACGCTTCTTGCAAAATTTAGCCTTACAGTTACAGGTGCCGTGCCGCCGTTAAAAGCATTGGCGTTTACGCTATATGCGCCGTTGTTTGCTACGGCGTTTACTTTTCTTACGAAACTAGGCGGATTGTTATCAAAAAATATAATTGTATCTCGAATATCTGCAAGCGTCGCCGCACCGCCGTTGTTTGTTCTAAAGTCGCCTAAAATTTGATCGATTCCTAATGTAAAATTATTATTTCTAGAATAGCAACCGGTATGGTATAGCGTAGCAGCCGTTCTGGCAGCATCGCCTAATCTAGCCGTTAGATTAAACGTTACGTTTGCTCCCATAGGCGCAACGTTTGACATATATGTCATATTTCCTCCGGCAAAGTTGGTTACGGTTAAATTTTGCGCCGCTATATCATTTGGTACGAATAGTAAATTTTGCTCGCCTCTAGTTTGGGTATCGCAACCTATCTGGCCGTTTGCGTCTTCTGTCGTGGTATCGCTATTTGTTATACAGTCGCTAGGATTGCCGCCGGTACCTCTATCTACGTTTGTCCACTTCGTATCTATGGCATGTATGGCGACGTGTCCTATGTTTGGATATACGAAGTCGCTAGTAGCGCCGCCGCCTTGGGATATTTTTATTTCTCCTAGTCCGTTAGTGGTATCGGCTTCTAGGTTTATACCGTTTAAAAACGCAAAACCGTCCGTGCAAGTCGCCGGAACTAGAGTCGATCTTCTAAGCGTAATAGGTTTTATATTTGTCGAGTAGTTAGCTGCTGTATTGTTTTCATTATCTATGGCTTGTATCCATATATTTTTATACGCTCGTCCTCCGACCATGCTTCCAAAATTTGTCGTATTGGTTGTCCTATTATAAATTCGCAATTCCTTCGGTCTTATAGAAAACGAATCCGAACTACAAACTTTGTGGTCTATATTTTTCGCGTCTTTATATGAAAGTCTAAATATCAAATTTGGATAAGCTTTTTTGATTAAGATATTTTTTAGATCTATTATGCTTTTGTTAGCAAGGTCTGTTTTTAGTACTTCAATCGTTTTATTGCCTTCGATTACGTTTTGTGCACTATTGCAAGGTTTATTTGCTTCTATTACATCTACGTAAACATCGTTGGCAAAGTTAAAATCGTCAAGCTTTTTAACCTCCTTGCCGTTTTCTTCGCTTATGAATAAATTTACTAATTTAACATCAAATTTTCTTGCGGCAAGTTGAGTGAATAAATTTTCCGAATTACCCAATGCGCCGAATTTTTTATTTACAACTTTTGATGCTATACTTCCTACTCTTAGTTGATATTTTGTTTCGGTGCACTCTTCTATGGCGCCCTTATATGTTAGATTTATGCTCGCATTTTCAAAATTTGCGGTATATGAATTTCTAGCAAAAGCCTCTCCTAGTACGGTATCAAATTGTATAAAAGCTTGGTTACTACTTCCTATAGTACCGCCGTTGCCTCCGCCGGCGCCTTGACCGACTAGGAATTTTAGTTTACCTGAGGCATAAGTTTGCAAATTTGTATTATCTGGGTTTTTATCTCCCGCTCCTACGGCGAAGGCTGTTCCTCTTCCGACGTCGGGTTTTATAAACGTAGTATTGTTTATATATGTCGAATTTTTTGGATCCAGTGCAGTACCGATCGATAGTTTTTGAGCCTCTTCGTTTCCGTTGTTTACTATTTGGAGCCTAACTCTTAGCGTGTCTCCCTTTTCTGCGGTAGTTTTTTTGCCGGCATTGGTGCTAACCGGTTCAAAGTCTTGTTCGCTGGTTTTATTTTTGTCTCTAACATATAGCTTTTCTATATAGCATACTTTCGGTACATATAGATCGGTAGAAAACGCCAGCATACCCACGGTAGCCTCGTCACCTTGTAGGCTGCCGCCAGGTCTTTTGATTATTTTTGCAGTTAGCCGTATGTCGGCAGACGTTTGTTTATTGGTAAGTTTTCCGGTAATATCGTATGTATCTAAATCCATACTCGCGTTATATTTTTTGCTAGGGTTTAAATGCTTATTAAATTTAGATATAGTGGAGTTAAACTGGTCGCCTTTTTGATTTAGGGTGTTGTCAAATATTGAGCTATACGTCGAGTAGCTATCTTTTCTAATCTCTATGTCTTCAGCCGAGATCTCGCTCGCTGCGCCGAATGAAAGAGTGGTAAGAGAGGAAACTACCGCACCGTTCACTGGAGTATAAAAGCCGCTAACCGTTATGTCTGCGCTTCTGCTAGCTCCCTTGTTTAAATCTAGCGGCGTTAGTAGCTTGATGCCGTCAAATATATTGACGCCTTTGGGTTTTATTTTTTTACCGTCTTTGCTACCAAAGTCATATACGATAACTAGCGCCCATCCTCCGTATCTAGGGGATTGTAGATTGTTAAACCATTTGCCGTCGGTGTATGAATATAGGCCCGGAGGTATTCCATCATGAGTTTTTATATTTCCTGCGCTAAAAGTTCTGCTTGCTACGGTATTTCCTAGGGACTCTTTTACTAGCTCGGTAACATCAGCACTTGTTTGATATTGAAATCTCATGCCCCTACTTGAGAGCGACCCAAACCAAAACGTATCTTTTTCGTGTGCGGTAATATTATAGTATCCTTTTGGTGTTCCGAATCTTATCGTATTGAAGTTTTTTATCGTATCAAAGTATTTATCTCTAGCCGTGTTATCGTTTGAAATACTCCAACCTAAAGAAAAACTTCCGGCCCAATAAAGTCTAGCATAAACAATTCTTTTTCCTACTATATCATTTGCTATGCTTGCTCCGTCGGTATTTTTCCTATCGGAAAAGTCAAAAGTCGCTTTTGATGAGTTTAAGCTATAGCTTGTATCCTCTTTTTCAAATACAACATTTGTAATGGACGTATGTATCGTAGTGGAACTTAAAATAGGCCTGTAATTATAGCCGTATCCTTGAGAGCTATTGCCTACGGTTCTTAAGACGGAGGCCCCGATAGTCTCTATATCGCCGTATATTATCTTTCGTTCTTCTAATCTTTTAACTCCGTACTGGTCTATTACTTCTTCATTTATGACCCTTTTTTGAAGATTGGCGGTTTCTTTATTGTCTAGATATCTGCTAGATGATGCAGATACTAAATTATGTTCCAGCTGATTTTTATCTTTTACAGCAAAGGCGCTACTTGAGCTTAGTAAAAAAATCGCAACTAGAAAAAAATTAGAATTTTTCACTTGGTTTCCCTTAAAATTTTTACTTCTCAATAAAATCCGAAATTTTTTCTGCCTGTTTATACATCGGATACGTCCACGCATCAAGCACTACCTGCGATAGCGTCATATTCGTCATATTGCAAACGATAGGAGCGATGAAATTTACCGTCGAAGTCTCGATCGGGGTGCTAACGACCATGATATTGTAGATCCTTAGCTCGCTTTTGTCATTTATATCCATCAGCTCTTGATAATACGTCGGTATCTCAAATTCGTAATTTCTCAAGGCGTATGGATTTATCGCGGTAAAAGATGTATCGTCGTCCATGCTTTGAAGCTTTATGAAAAACTGATCTAATTCTTTTAACTCATAACTTTTGATGTGCTCAAAGCCTAAAATCGGACTTTTGACTTGAAAAACCATATACATCTCCTTAATTATACATTTACTTTTTTACGCGAATTGTATCCAAAATTTCCTATTTTTAAGCATAAAATGAAATCAAATTTACCGAAAAGCAATAAAAACAATGGTAAAATAGTCCGTTTTAAAAAATTTTAAATTTAAGGGAAGGTATGAGAAATTTAATTAAATTTTTATCTGCGGTATTTTTTGTTTGTTTAATCGGCGGTTGTGCCGACAAATACACCGAGCTATATAATCTAACGCCCGATCAATGGTACTCCGAGATCATCGGCGATATAAAAAATCGCGACCTAGAAAGCGCCGACAAACACTATACTGCGATGTCTAGCGAGCACGTAGCTAGCCCGCTTTTGGAGCAAATTTTACTAATCCTAGCCCAAGCTCACGCTAATGACGAAGAGTACTTGATGGCGAATTTTTACTTAGACGAATACCTCAAAAGATACGGCGATAATGGCGCTAGAAGCGAATTTGCGCAGTACCTGAAGATAAAGGCGAATTTTGACTCATTCTCGCAACCCAATCGAAACCAAAAGCTAATGCAAGACAGTATCGCCGAGATAGAAAAATTTCTCTACATCTACCCAAACACCCAGTATCGACCACTGATCGAAACTATGCTGGTTAAATTTAAGCTCGCGATCTACAACCTGGACGTGCAGATAGCCGATCTGTACGAGCGCACAGGTAGGGATGAGTCGGCGCAAATTTATAAAGAAAAGGTGCAAGCTTCGCCGTTAAACGACGCAAATATCGTGCTTCCGCAGCTTCCTTGGTATAGAAAAATGTTTGAATAGGAGCTAAATTTGCAAATTTACGAATCAAAAATGTTCCCGGCGCAGCTACCCATCATCGTGGAGGACGAGCTGTTTTTATATCCATTTATGATCACGCCGCTTTTTTTGAGCGACGAGGAAAATATCGAAGCGCTAAATTTGGCTCTCGAGTCGCAAAGCCCAATCCTAGTCGTACCGACGAAAGCGCAAAACGAAGGCGCTCGAGAATTTGACTCCATCTACGACGCCGGCGTCATAGGCACCGTGATGAGACGAGTGCCGCTACCGGACGGTAGAGTAAAAATTTTATTTCAAGGAACTAGCAAAGGCCGCATAGTCTCAAAAGTCTCCTCAAAGCCATTGCAAGCCGTCGTAGACGTACTGCACGAAAAAAGACCCGAAAATACCAAAAGCGACGCGCTGCTAACCGTGCTTCGCGAAAAGGTACGAGATCTGGCCGCGCTTAGCCATTTTTTCCCGCCGGATCTTTTAAAAACGATAGAGGAGAGCGCCGAGCCTAGCCGAGTTTGCGATCTGATTTTAAGCTCGTTAAGGCTAAAGAAAAAGACGGCGTACGAGTTTTTTATCGAGGAAAATTTGGAGCAAAAGCTACTAAAGCTAATCGACTACGTCATCGAGGAGATCGAGGCAAACAAGCTCCAGCGCGAGATAAAAAACAAAGTCCACTCAAGGATCGACAAGGTAAATAAGGAGTATTTTCTAAAAGAGCAACTAAAGCAGATCCAGCAAGAGCTCGGCTCCGATACGAGCCGCGAGGAGGAGATCGAGGAGTATCGCAAAAAGCTGGAAGCTAAGAAAAAATTTATGGGTGAGGACGCGTATAAGGAGATAAAAAAGCAAATCGACAAGTTAGCACGCATGCATCCGGACTCTGCTGACGCCAACACGACGCAAAGCTACCTCGACTGGGTTGTGGAGGTGCCGTTTGAAAACCTGGCGAACAAAAAACTAAGCGTACAAGAGGTCGCAAAGCAGCTAAACGCCGATCACTACGGGCTTGAAAGACCAAAAGATAGGATAGAGGAGTATTTTGCTCTGCGCGAACTTTTGCAGCTGCGAGGCGTCGCGGGCAAGGTAAACAACGGCGCGATCTTGTGCTTTGCGGGGCCTCCGGGCGTCGGTAAGACGAGTTTGGCAAACTCCATCGCAAAGGCGCTAAAACGCGAGCTAGTGCGCGTGGCGCTGGGCGGACTGGAGGATGTAAACGAGCTGCGCGGACACCGCCGTACCTATATCGGTGCGATGCCGGGTCGTATCGTGCAGGGGCTGATAGAAGCAAAGCAGATGAATCCGGTCGTCGTACTAGACGAGATCGATAAGGTCGGCAGGAGCTTCCGCGGCGATCCGACGGCTGTGCTGCTGGAAATTTTAGATCCCGAGCAAAATAACAAATTTAGGGATTATTATTTAAATTTTAATATCGACCTGAGCAAGGTCGTTTTTGTCGCGACGGCAAACGACGTGAGCGCCATACCGCCCGCACTGCGCGATAGGATGGAGTTTATCGAGCTTAGCTCATATACGCCACAGGAAAAATTTGAGATCGCTAAAAAATATCTAATCCCTCAAGAGCTTAAAAAACACGGCCTAAAGCCAAGCGAAGTAACTCTGGGCAAAGACGTGTTAAGTCTAATCATCTCAGACTACACGCGAGAAAGCGGAGTGCGAAATCTGCGCCGCCGCCTAGCTGATATCTTTAGAAAAGTGGCAAAAAGACTACTCGAGGGCGAAGCGCAAAAGATAACCGTGACGACTAAAAATTTGAATGAGTTTTTGGAAAAAAAGGTCTTTGAGATCGAGCATGCCGATAAAAAGCCGCAGATCGGTCAAGTAAATGGGCTAGCATGGACGAGTGTGGGCGGCGACGTGCTAAAGATCGAAGCCATACGCATACAGGGCAAGGGCGGCCTGCAGATCACCGGCTCTTTGGGCGACGTGATGAAAGAGAGCGCATATATCGCGTTTAGCCTTGTCAAGGTACTAATCGATGCTAAAAAGATAAAAGTGCCTGCAAAAATCATCCCGAGCTTGCCTGAAGACGTCAAAGATGGCGTGAAAAAAGAGCCAAGCGCTAGCGAAGTGTATCGTCGCTACGATCTGCACATCCACGTACCCGAGGGCGCTACGCCAAAAGACGGGCCGAGCGCGGGTATCACGATGGTGACGGCGATCGCCTCGATCCTAACGGATACCAAAGTGCGAAGCGACGTAGCGATGACGGGCGAGATCACGCTAAGCGGCCGCGTGCTGCCTATAGGCGGGCTAAAAGAAAAGCTCATCGCCGCGCATAAGGCCGGCATCAAAACCGCTCTGATACCGCGCAAAAACTATGAACGAGATCTGGGTGATATCCCGCAAGACGTCAAAAAAGACATGCAAATCATCCCAGTGGACGTCATCGAAGACGTGCTGAAAAATGCGTTTGTCCAAAGTAACTACTAAATTTGATTAAATTTGGCCTCGATAGCGGGGCTAAATTTCTACTTTAATATTATCAATTTACGATTAAAATTTCATTTATGATCAAGAAAATTTAAAAATTTTTGTAAAGCACAAACGCCATGATTTTAACGATATTCTTAAAAGTAGCAAGCATGGTGAAGCAGAGTTTGCATGCAACAACTGTAAAGACTGTATCGCGTTTTACTAAAATCGACAA
>NZ_CALKTQ010000344.1 GCF_937997465.1 uncultured Campylobacter sp.
TGGGCTATCAGGCGTTTCCGTTTAGCCTAGAAAAGGCGTTTGAGAAGTAAAATTTAGCGGCTCTTTGGCGACGCGCTTTGGGGCCGCCTTTTGGTAAATTTGGATTTTTGCGCTTGCGACCGGGTTAAATTTGCCCGCTCAAATTGATGGGTCGCAGGCTTTAAATTTGGATCAAATTTGACGCCCTCCCGCACCCGCTCGGATACGGCAAATTTGACCGCAAAAGGTAAAATTTAGGCTCGCGTTTCCATCCTTTGCGCTAGTCTAAATCTTACCTTTTCCTGCCAAGCGTTTGGGAAAATAGGACTCCAAAAGACAATAGTAACGCCCGAACGCTTGGATTTTCGTTACTGCTTAAATTTACCCGTTTGCTTCATAAATTTCGCTCAGATTTTTAAAATTTGCACCCTTGTTGCCATAAAACCGATATAATCTAAGTAAAAAACGGCGGAGGCGAAAATGCAAAAATTTGTCGAGCAAAAATTTATCGGCGAGCGCGCGATGTTTGGCACAAAAGATGCGGAGTTTGAGCGGTGCGGGTTCGCAGAGGGTGAGTCGCCGCTAAAGCACGGGCAAAATTTGCGCCTAAAAAACTGCACTTTCGAGTGGAAATATCCACTGTGGTACACCAAAAACGTCGCCGTGGAGGACGGATTTTTACTGCAAATGGCGCGCGCAGGCATCTGGTACGCGCAGGACGTTAGCTTTAAAGATACGCTAATCCAGGCGCCAAAATCCTTCCGCAGGTGCCAAAACGTGAGGCTAGAAAACGTAAATTTGACCCAGGCCGAGGAGACGCTGTGGAGCTGTGAGGACGTGGAGATAAAAAACGTCTGCGCGCGCGGGGATTATTTTGCGATGAACTGCGAAAACGTGCGCGTTTACGGGCTAAATTTGGACGGGAACTACGGCTTTGACGGCTGCAAAAATCTGCTCGTCGAGGATAGCAAACTACTTAGCAAAGACGCCTTTTGGAACTGCGAGAACGTGACCGTGCGAAATAGCTTTATAAGCGGTGAATACCTCGCGTGGAACAGCAAAAACGTGACCTTTGAAAACTGCGTGATAGAGAGCTTGCAAGGGCTTTGCTACGTGCAAAATCTCGTGCTGCGAGGCTGCCAGACGCTAGATACGACGCTAGCCTTTGAGTACTCAAGCGTGGACGCTGAAATTTTAGGCGGCATAGCTAGCGTGAAAAACCCACTTTCAGGCGCGATAAGGGCAAAAGAAATAGGCGAAATAATAATGCAAAAAGAGTGCGTGGATCCGGCCGCTACTAGGATAATTTTAGAAAAATAGCGGTTTTTGCCGACTCGTATTTTCACTTATACTTATGCTTGCGGTCGCAACTGCAAACGTAAGGAAATATCGTCCAAACTCGGTTGCTACTATATGTATTCTGCTGGGCTAGTTTCTGCCTCGTATACTTATTGCGAGCATAAGCGTAAAGTAAAAAGTAAAATGCTTTGCTATATTGTTTTTTTATTCAAATTTTGAAGTCAAATTTGGATTAAAAGTTTGCGGTCAAATTTGAGATTTAAGCCGTTTTTGGTTTAAATTGCCCCTTTAAACTAAAGAATTAAATTATTTAAATAAGGAAAAAATATGTCGTTTTTTGAAAAATTAAAGCTAGCTTTTTACACCGTTTGTCGTCCGGAAAAGCTTATTTCTTTTAGGTTTGCAAAGCCTGATCCGCGCTACACAAAAGAGGCGAATTTTACCCTAAAATACGGTATCCTTCGCGCTCATCAAAATATGGACGCCGTCACGATCGCCTACGACCGCCTGTGCGAACAATATGCTGGATTTAAGCCGCTTTTTATCATTGAAAACGCTCCGCAGTGCGAATACACGAATATGCATGCAAGCTCTAGTTACGAGATGCTGGACGAGGAGGAGTATAATGCGCAAAATCCGGACGCTCAAGACTTTCCGGCTGCGGAGTTTCGTTTGATGCTAAGTATCCTGCGCAACCCCGAATACAAGACGGAAGTTGGCCAATTTTACGGTAAATTTAGCCTAAATTATCCAGATAAATTAAAGGCGCTAGAATACCTCAATACCCGCGATTATAACGCTCTTGACGAGGATATCGACGTTTATCTGTGTCCTTGCGAGCGCAGTACGGACGTATTTGCGAGAATGATTCAGGGGTATTTTGCCGATGATTTTGAACCTGAGCAGACGTATGCGTTTATTTTGATGATGAACGAGCGATTCGGGTTTGAGTTTATCGGTATCGGCGCGACTCTGATGCTATTTTATCGCCGTAAAAATTTAAGCGACGCCATGGCCGAGGAGCTACTGCAAGAGCTGGCTAAAATTTACGATACGCCTTACGAAGCGATCAAAAAAGCTCTGTGGCATAACGCGTTTGGCTCTCGTAAGACGCTCGTGCTACCGTTTGCCGAAAATATCGAAGACACCGTAGCGGATGAGCTGTAAAATCGGAGTAAATTTTGCCTAGCAAGCTCAAAATTTTAGGACGAAATCTTAAACATTACAAAATTTTAAAGAAATTTTAGCTACACTCAGCAAATTTTATAAAAAAGGATACTAAATGAACCCTTCCGAATTTATCTGGATGGACGGAAAATTAGTCAAATGGGAGGACGCTAAAGTCCACGTTTTAACTCACTCGCTTCACTATGCAAACGCGGTGTTTGAGGGCACAAGAGCCTATATGACGGATAAAGGTTTAGCGATATTTCGCCTAAGCGATCACACCGCGCGCCTACTAAAATCGGCCAAAATGACGATCCTAAACGTCAAATACACGCAAAAAGAGCTCGAAGACGCGCAGGTCGAACTACTTTGCGCAAATAAATTTAAATCAAACGTCTATCTGCGCCCGATCGTTTACCTAGGCTACGGCGTGATGGGTCTAGCTCACACCAAAGCTCCCGTAAATACGGCAATCGCCGCATGGGAGTGGGGTGCGTATCTAGGCGAAGAGGGGCTTAAAAAAGGCATCCGCGTGAAAATTTCAAGCTTTGCCAAACTAAACGTCGGCGGTCAAATGAGCCGTGCGAAATCAAGCTCGAACTACCTCTGCTCGCAAATGGCAAACTACGAAGCCAAAGAGGCGGGCTACGACGAGGCGTTGCTGCTTGATAGCGAGGGCTACATCTCGGAGGGGCCGGGCGAGTGCTTTTTCATCGTGGAAGACGGCGCGCTCATCACTCCTCCAAACGACAGCAGCCTAGCTAGCATCACGCAAGACACCGTCATCAAAATCGCTCGCGATCTAGACATCGAAGTGCGCAGAGAGCGCATCACTCGCGACCGCGCATACACTGCGGACGAGGCGTTTTTCACGGGTACGGCGGCCGAGGTCACTCCGATAAGCAACATCGACAACCGCGTGATCGGCGCGGGCGAGCGCGGAGCGGTAACTAAACGCCTACAAGACGCGTATTTTGACGTAGTTTACGGACGCAATCCGAAATACGCCTCGATGCTAACTTATATTTAAGGAACGAAATGCCAGCGGATTTGAATGATTATTTTAATAAAAAACGCGGCTCTAGCGGCGGCGGAGACGATAACGGTGGCGAGAGTAAAGGCCCAAAAGTAAATTTTAAAACGCCTGATTTTAAAGGATTTGGCAAAATTTCGGCCTTTGCCTACGTCATCATCGCGCTCGTGGCAGTGATCGCGCTCACGCAGCCTTTCGTCACGATAAACTCGGGCGAAGTGGGCATCAAGTCAAATTTGGGTAAATACGACCCGTCTCCGATGCAGCCGGGACTACACTTCTTTATTCCGTTTTTGCAAAAAGTCATCGTAGTCGATACGCGCGTTCGCCTCATCAACTACACGTCTGGCGAAGATATGGGCGAGGCTGCGCAAAAGTATGGCGCACAGGCTCAAGCGGGCATCATCCGCAAAAACTCGATCTCCGTTTTGGACGCGAGAAACTTGCCCGTCAGCATCGACATCACCGTGCAGTACCGCCTAAATCCGGAAAATGCGCCTCAAACGATCGCGTCTTGGGGGCTTAGTTGGGAAAACAAGATCGTTGATCCCGTCGTGCGCGACGTCGTGCGCAGTATCGCGGGTAAATACACCGCCGAGGAGCTTCCGACGAAGCGAAACGACCTAGCCACGGCTATCGACGAGGGTATCCGCAAGGACATCGACGCGCAGCCAAATAAACCCGTCGAGCTGCTAACCGTGCAACTGCGCGAGATCATCCTGCCTGAAAAGGTAAAAGAGCAGATCGAGCGCGTACAAATCGCTAAACAAGAGGCTGAACGAACCAAATACGAAGTAGAGCGCGCAAATCAAGAGGCGCTTAAAAAAGCGGCCCTCGCAGAAGGTACGGCAAAGGCCGCTATCATCGAAGCTCAGGGTCGCGCGGACGCCGCTAAGATCGAAGCCGACGCGCAGGCATACGCAAACAAAGAGGTCGCAAAAAGCCTCGATCACAATTTGCTAAATTTAAAGCAGATCGAAACGCAGGCCAAATTTAACGAGGCGTTGCGCGAAAATAAAGACGCGAAGATATTCTTAACGCCTGGTGGAGCGGTGCCGAATATCTGGGTGGATACGAAGGATAAAGAGAAGCAAAGCGCGATAACGCAATAATTTTTGTTTGGAGCGACTCGCCTTTTTTACGCTTTGCGGGCGAACGCTTTTTGCGAGGTCGGCTAAATTTAGTTTGGATGGCTTTGCTTCGTTGCCGTTTGTAATCGCAAGCAAAGTCAGGTCCGCCGCTAAATTTACCTGAGTAACTCCAAAATCATCTCGAAACAGGTGTAATTTTTTGCGAAGCGAAATATTTTTGCAAAAAACTTCGCCTTTTTATGCTCAAATTTGAAGTCAAATTTGAGCTTTAAATTTTGCCCGTGCGCCGAGCCAAACCCGTAGCCGAAAGGAAATAAAAATGAAAATAGATTGGGAAAAAGTGGGCGGCCTTTTGCCTGCCGTCGTTCAAGAAAGCTCGAGCGGCGAGGTTTTGATGCTTGCTTATATGAACGAAGAGGCGCTAAATTTGAGCCTAAAAACCGGCTTTGCACACTATTTTTCGCGCACGAAAAACCGCATCTGGAAAAAGGGCGAGGAGAGCGGAAATACGCAGGCCATAGACGAGATTTTCCTTGACTGCGACAACGACACGATACTGCTCAAAGTCGTTCAAAACGGCGGCGTAGCGTGCCACACCGGCGAAAAATCGTGTTTTTTTAGAAAGATTTCTGGAGACGGCGGCGAGTCAAATTTAGCTAGCGATGACGGGCAAAATTTGACGCAAGAGCAAAATTTAAACCAAGCCAAAAAGCCGATCTACGGCATAATCGACGAGGTTTATCACGCGATATTAGACCGCAAGCTAAACGCCGATCCGCAGACCTCATACGTCGCGAGCCTGTTTAAAAAGGGCGAAAACGCGATCCTAAAAAAGGTCGGAGAGGAGGCTACGGAGCTAGTGATGGCGTGCAAGGATGCCTCGGCGCGCAAAAATGAAACTGCACAGTTTAACTCTGCCGCAAACGGCGGTCAAATTTCGTCAAATTTAACCCAAAACGAAAATTTTGCTAAAATTTCAAACGAAAATGCCGCAAACCAAAACAGCCAAACCGAGACGTCTCAAAACCTAAAGCTAAAAACACCGACCGAGGAGATCGTCTACGAGGCGGCGGATCTATGTTTTCACTCGCTAGTGGCGCTGGCGCTGCACGGAGTGCACCCAGACCGCATCAAGGCCGAGCTCGCGCGCCGTTTCGGACTAAGCGGTATCGAGGAAAAAAACTCGCGAAAAGGTTAGGGCGGTCAAATTTGGCACGCTTTATGCAGGAGGAGTTTAAATTTGGCTCGCCGCAAGGCAAACGAAGCAAAGAGGCAAGATGATAAACGAACTAAAACAGGGCTTAAATTTCTATCTGACGCACCTTAGCTGGGTGGATTTTGCCGCCTATATCTGGATGTTTTTGACCTTTTTAGCGCTCGTTTCGCTTTGCGTCTATGTCGCGTCAAAGTCCTTTTTTGCGGGCTTTGCGCTGATGATCGTCACTATCGCAGGGCTTGGGTGCGGGGCGTATTTTATGCCTAAGCTTTTAGATGAAAATTTGCGAACCCGCTCGCTCGAGCTAGTCTCAACCAAGCAGCTTGAGTACTCAAATACGCTGCTTGTGGATCTGCGCCTAACAAATCTCTCAAAAAAGCCGTTTAACTACTGCGAAATCGGGCTTAGCTTTTACAAAAACTCGGGCAATACGTTGCGCCGTTACGCAAATGAGCTAAAGCCGTTTTTGAGGGAAAATATCGTGCTAAAAGACGTGCTAGACATAAACGCAACACGCGAGATCACGCACGCGGTAAATAACTTTCGCGCGCAGGATTACAATATCACGACAAATTCGGAGTGCTTTTGATGGAAGGGTATTTTAACGTATTTCACTTCATCGCGCTTGCGGTTTTGGCGCTACTATCGGTACTTTTCGCGCTTATCGCCCGCGGCGAGAAAAATCCTAAATTTTTTAAAATTTACATCACGATAAACATAATAGCGACGCTGACGCTTGGATATTTTTTCATGATGATCGTGGATAAATACACCAAAAAGGCCGTGCTGACGGGGTTTTCAGGCCACCGCGTACTAAGAAACGAAACCATCGTGTTTAAGGGCTCGCTGCGAAATACGGGCGAGTTTAGCATCGCGAACTGCGATCTGACCGTCAAACTCATCAACAACCCCGTGAGTAAGGACACGATCGCAGGGTCTATCTTTAAGCCTAGCGGGCTATCGCTATCTTCGCGCAGTGACGAGCGTTCAAACGTAGCTGAGATAACCGCTAGCGTCGCTAAAAATATCGCGCCGAAGCAGATACGAAATTTTAGCCTCTCGATGCCGTATCCGTCGTACTTTGCTAATACCCAAACGATAACTAAGCTGGAGTGTAGGTAGGGCGCGGGCAAATTTGCCCGAATGCGATATAAAAACCTCCAAAGGAGCTTTTTGTTGAAGGTAGGTATAAACACAAAAATCACGATCTTGTCGATGTTCTTAAAAATAACAAGCGTAGAGATAAAAAATAAACATATATAGTCCGTTCAAAAATTCCGAAAAAGAAATTTAGAGAAATTTTATAGTGTTTTTAGCTCGATATGGAAGCGGTATAAATAGCGGAGTTTATTAAAATTTCATAAAAAAATCGATAAAATAACCAAAAACATCAGAAATTTATGGCCGGCGTGCATGATAAAATATTTAATTTTAGAATAGATTTCTGGCTCGTATGCCTACTTGGTTAAAAACCTACTACTTTATAATATTTCTTGGCTTGCGGTTGCTAGTAAAACGGCATACTAAAGTGCGACGTTCAAGTTTGTTTATATAGCCTAAAACTATTTTGCAAATGAATTGATGCCGATGTCGCCTAGATGTAGCGACTTTAATGACCCGCTATCTATTCTGATTACCGGAAGGCTTACGATGGTTTGTTGGATTGCGGAGACGAGGTTATAGTGACACAAAGAACTCAAAGAATAATTTAATTGCGATGCACTTACGTTTGTTAAGACGAAGCTAGAAGGATAGCGAAGTAGAGGTTAGATGTAATAACGGTAATATGTTAAATAGATTATTATATTCGCTTAACTGATCTTAATTTTAAAAATTTTATGAAAATAGAAAGGGCGGAGACCGCCCCTTGAAGTATAAAGCGTGATTATTTTGCACTTTTGCAGCAGCCGCATGTGCAGCCCATAACTTTATAGATGATAGCTCCGATGATCGCTCCAACGATAGGTGCAACCCAGAAAAGCCAAAGCTGCT
>NZ_CALKTQ010000345.1 GCF_937997465.1 uncultured Campylobacter sp.
AGCACAACCTTGCCAAGGTTGGGGTCGCGAGTTCGAATCTCGTTTCCCGCTCCATTTTTTTCTTACTATTTTTTCCCATTTTTTTATTTTCGTCAGATTTAGCACTTTGGCCGATGTATTGCGTTTCAAATGGCAAAATAACGCTTGCGGACTTGGGTTTTGCGGGTAAAAACGACGAGATTTTAAATTTGGGCGAAAACAAAGCTGCAAAAATAAATTCGCGAGACTTAGCTGAAATTTTAAAAAAACACGGGCTAGAGCTTGAGGATAAAAGCGGCGGAGAGACGATATTCGTCAAAAACTGCGATGCATTGGCTCTCGTGCAGCGCGCCTTTTTACAAGAGGTTACGAGCGAGTTTAAGGGACTACAATTCGTCAAATTTCCGCTTATCGAGCCTCAAAATGAACTTCCTAAAAACTTCCACGAATACAAATTTGACAAAATTTACGTAAATAAAATTAATCCAAAAGGCAGCTTCAGGGCTAGTTTTATCACGCCAAACGGCTCGCAGCCAAGCGTATTTTTTAGATACGAAGTTAGCGCAAAAATGCCTGTTTTGCGGGCTACTAAGCCACTCACCACGCGCCAGATGCTAGGTATAGACGACTTTGCGAAAGACTGGGTCGAGCTTGGCGAGTTTAGTCCCGACATGATGAGCGAGGCGCCAAACGCGAGGCTAGCGACGAAGCAAAACATAAAAAGCGGCGAAGTGCTACGGCTACGGCAGTTTACGCCATTGCCGCTCATCAAAAAAGGCGAGCGCGTAAATGCGGTGCTTAGCGACGGTGCGCTCAGCATCATCGTCGAGGTTACGGCGCTAGAAAACGGCAATCTAGGTGAGACCATTAAGGTCAAAAACAACGATAAAAAGGTATTCAGCGCTCAAATCGTCTCAAAAAAACAGGTGATGATAAGATGAAAATTTTTCTAGGCATTAGCGGTGCAAGCGGCGTAAATCTTGGGCTAAAGCTCGCCTGCGAGATAGCAAAAAGAAGTGAGCTACATTTGTGCGTGAGCAAAGACGCGATGAACGTACTGGAAAAAGAGCTAAATTTTACGGATATTTTTTATAAAAATGGTGCGACGGGTTTAAAATTTAACGCAAACCAAAGTAGCGCCAAATTTGACAAAGATCACGAAGACGCAAAATTTGCAAATTTTAGCTCCGCTCAAGGCGAGCTAGATTTTGGAGGCGGAGACGAAAGATCGCAAAACCAAAGCGGGAAATTTACAGATAATGCGCAAGGTTTGGACGACAACGGTTTAAAATTAGTAGGTTTGGATAACTACGCTCTTGATGCAAACGGGCAAAATTGTAAATTTGACCGCGGTAAATTTCAAAAGCAATGCGATCTTGATAAAAACCGCATTCAAAAAGACGCAAAACAATACGAAATTTATCAAATTTGGCAAGATTTGCAAAATCACACCGTTATCCACGATGACTCCGATCTGGCCGCAGCGCCAAGTTCGGGATCGTTTGGTATAGACGCTACTATCGTCGTGCCCTGCTCTATCAACACCCTTGCTAAAATCCACGCGGGCTTTGCCGACACGCTGATAACTCGCGCCGCCGCAGTCGCACTAAAGGAGCGAAAGAGGCTGATTTTGGGCGTTAGAGAGATGCCGTTTTCTACGCTAGCGCTCGAGCACGCGGCCAAGCTTTCCACGCTCGGCGCCGTTATCGCGCCGCCAGTTTTGGGTTATTATTCTGGTCAAAATAGCCTTGAAGATATGGAAAATTTCATCATCGGCAAGTGGCTTGATCTGCTTGGGCTCGAGCATCAAATTTACAAAAGATGGGGCTAAAAATAGCTGCGCTTGCCGCAAGATAAAGTCCTGTTTTAGGCATAAAATAGTAAAATCATCCTTTAAAATTTAAAGGCGAAAAATGAAAGCTTGTATCTATCCCGGCACCTTTGATCCCGTCACGAACGGCCATCTGGACGTCATCAAGCGCGCGGCCAAAATTTTCGATAAAGTCATCGTCGCGGTTGCGGCTAGCGAGAGTAAGAAGCCTT
>NZ_CALKTQ010000346.1 GCF_937997465.1 uncultured Campylobacter sp.
GTATAATCCAAACGTGGACGTACTTTTTCACTCCGGCGTGCAGGCTTGTAAATTTGCCGACGTCATGGCGATCCTGCTAACTGGCATCGGCGACGACGGCGCGCGCGGACTAAACGAGCTATACAAAGCCGGCGCTAAATGCGTCGCCGAAAACGAGGAGAGCGCGATCGTCTACGGCATGCCAAAGCGCGCGAAAGAAATCAATGCAAATTTAAAGTCGCTACCCATCGGCGGTATAAGAGTGGAACTGGAAAGGTTTTTACATGCTTGAAAATTCAAATTTGACGCCCGCTCCTAGCGATGCGGCGGGGCTAAATAAATTCGTCGAAGTCGTCAAAAATATGTGCGGCGTGGACCTAGAGTCCAAAAAGGACATGATAAAGCAACGCCTAATAAATTTCTGCCAAGCAAACGGCATCCCAAGCTTTGAAGCACTAAGCTCAAAAGTCCTCGTAGACCGCTTTATGAGGCAAGAAATCGTAAATTTAATCACCACGAACGAGACTTATTTTTACAGAGAGTTGCCGCAGCTACAGGCCGCGATCTACTACGCCAGAGAGGAGCTTGATAGCGTGCGGATACTGTGCGCGCCGTGCTCGACGGGCGACGAGGCGTACTCGCTAGGTATGCTAGCGCACTCAAATTTGCTCGACGTAAATCGCGTCAGCATCGTGGGTGTCGACATAAACTCCGAGGCTATCGATAGCTGTAAAAAGGGCGTTTATAGCGAGCGCTCACTGCACCGCCTAAACGACAATCAAAAAAATATCTACTTTACAAAACGCGACGGCAAATACGAAATCAGGCGCGAGATGCTGCCTAGATGCGAGTTTAGCGTGGCAAATATCTTTGACGACGCGATCTTTAAGCTCGGTAAATTTGACATCATTTTTTCGCGAAATATGATGATTTATTTTAACGAGGAATTTAAGCTAAAAACGGTCGAGCGCTTTCATAAAATTTTGAGCGATCACGGCAGGCTCTACGTCGGACACGCCGATCTGGTGCCGTTTACGACGCTTTATAAAAAGCATATTTCAAACGGAACGACTTATTACGCCAAGGCCTGAGCGGAGTAAATTGCCGTTAAATTTGATTGATAAATTTGACCTACCGAGACTGCTACGTTTTTGATGCGGACGGTAAATTTGCCGGGTCAAATTTGATTAAATTTGCCACTTGCCAAACCCGCGCCGTAAAGCAAATTTACGCTAGCTCGTCTTTGTAAATTTTACGCACGAAAAGCCAGTAAATCGCTCCGGCAAAAAACATACAGCCTATTAGAGCCGTGATCAGCGAGAGGCTGAGTCCTAGCTCAAAAAGCAAACCTATACCGCTAGAAATCACCGCCGCGACGCCCAGATAAACCATATCGTTATAGGCGATTATACGGCCGTAATATGCCGGATCGCACTTTTGCTGGATGAGCGTGTAGGTGTAGCTCCAAAGCGTCGATGTGAAAAATCCCGCGCAAAAAATCCCGATAAATCCGATATAAAAGTTAAACTGCAGCGCGCTCCACGCAATGACGCCAAGGCTGTGTCCGACGTAGATATAGACTAGGTTGGAGTTTGAGACAAATTTGCTAAGCACGAGCGGGCCGACGATGAGGGCGACGGCGCGACAGGCGTTGATGTAGCCGATGATGAGAGATGCCGATAGCAGGCCAGCGTACGGATAGTCGGCTAGTAGCGCCACGAGCGCGTCGTAGCTGGTCACGCCTACAACCGCGTGCAGCATGATGAGGTGCGCGATGAGAGGGTTTTGTTTTACGTATTTTAGGCCGTTTTTTAGCATCTCGCGGACTTTTTCGCCGTCTTTTTTAGCCCGCACGGCGATATCTGTTTTAAGCAGGACTATAAGCGCCACGCCGTAAAGAGCGCAGTCTAGCAAAAAGGCGCTTTTTATCCCGAAAAAATGGATATAAATGCCCGCTAGCCCCATGCCCGCGGTGTATGAAAACGCCCAAATGAGTGAGTGGATCTCGTTTGCGGTTTTTAGGTCGTCTTTGTTTAAAATTTTGGGGAAAAGGCTCATTTCGACCTGAAAATACGTCCCACCGGCTCCGACTCTGATAAATATTATCACAAATAGCAGCCACATCAAGGAGAGTTTGTCGATAAAAACGAGCATAAAAACAGTCACCATCTCCACGACAGTGAGCGCTATTAGCATCGGTTTGGGGCTAAATTTATCCACCACGATACCGCTAAAAGGCGATAGTAGCACGCCCGGCACGAAAGCTAGCGCAGCTGCAGCCGTGATCGCCCAAACGGGCGCGTCAAGCTCGATAAGCAGCGTAAAAATGCCCGTGTGCGAGAACCAAACGCCGAAATAACAAATCAGCTGTATGAGCGAGAGGCGCGCGAAAACGGGCTGGGTTTTTAGTAGGTTGATAAATTTACTCATTTTGGGCTTCGGGTTAAATTTGAGCGCTAAATTTGCCGATTAGTTTGCTTCTAGCTTTTTGTAGATGCGCTCCTGGGCGAAATTTTCTTTGATAAAGCTGTTTTGGTTGCTGATCTGGCGAAGCGTATCGCCGCTAATCTCGAAATTTAGCTTTTCGCGGTATTGATTCGTCACGCTTAGGGTGTTGCCCTCTATCTCGTATTTACCGCTTTGTAGCTCTCTTTGCGCGATCTTTTTTTGATAAACGGTGTCGATTTTAAACGTTTTGTCCGCATTTAGGGTTAGCGTGCTTTTTGAGTTTTCGCTACATCCGTCGCAAAGCACCTTAGCCTCGTAAACTCCGATCAAATTTTCCTTATCTACCTCGGCGCCGCACGTTTCAAAAACCTCCGTGCCGCCGCATTTTTTGTTATTTACGGCGCTTCCGCCGGTCGCACAGCCTGCAAATATCATCGCAGCCGCGGCTAAAAATAAAATATTTTTCATGATTTATCCTTAAAATTTTGGCTAATTATACTAAAAATTTTCCGCTAAAATGGCGATTTTTTAGCAAAAAGCGGCTAAAATCATAAAAAATATTTTAAGGAGTAGTCATGGAAGAGAGCATCCCGTTTATCGTATTTGCCGTGGTCGTGCTGGCCTTTGCAGTCTTGTTTTTAAAAGCCGGT
>NZ_CALKTQ010000347.1 GCF_937997465.1 uncultured Campylobacter sp.
CAAGCTAGAGATTTTTGTAAGTTTTATGGGCGAAAATAGAATATTCTTAGTAAAGGATTTAACCATAGTAAAAGTACTAGACGGCTATACGGTATATTCGGACGGCAATAGCTACTATGGGTATTGCGGATTTAATGGAGTGCTTAAAGGTACTTTTAGCGAGGGAGTATGCTATATTTTTGATGGAGAAAAACTATCCTATTCGCCAAACGCTCGCTATGGCGAGGGGCGCCCCATTGTCAGCCCCGGCAGTACTTTTGAAGGGGCTACAGTCCCGTATATTCTAGGCGACAGCGACTTTTCTAGGAAAAGAAGGGAAAATTTGTTAGCAAATCTTATTGGAGCCTCAACGCCGATATTTAGCGGCAAGGCGATATTTCTAAAAAAAGATGAGCTATATATAACGCCGATTTTTCAAGACAACGTTATTGAGATCAAGGAGTAGCCGATGAAACCCACCCTAAAACAATGGCTACAAGTAGCCAAAAATTTCATCATCGAGCTTCCGCTTGAGATACTTGCCTTTTTCGTCGTGCCAATCGCTTTGCTTTTCGCAAAAGAGAGCGACGATCATCTGCCGCGCTGCTTTCGCTGGTTTGAGGATGCGGACGACCACTACGACGGACAAAGCGCGGCCATAAACGGCGACGGCGGATGGAGACGGGATCACTTCCCGCCCCCTAAAAACCGTACGTATTTCGCGCGCCTTTGCTGGCTTTTGCGTAATAGAATAGGCTATTTTTGCGTCAAATACCTCGGCGTCAAAACAAGCGAGATAGACCCCGCCTCTATAAAAACCAGCGGAGACCCGTCCGTAACGTCAAACGGCGGCGCGGTAAGCTCGTGGTGTAAGGTAGAGTGCCGCCTCAAAGACGGGCGCGAGCGTTTTGGCTACTACCGCACGATTAGGTGGTGCAAACGCTTTTATATCAGAATTTACGTCGGCTGGAAGCTCATGGATATAGCCGGCGCAAACGCGTCAAACTGGCACGAATACACTGAGGGCGAGGACAAAAAAGTACTTAAAACCGTGTGGGCGTTTCACCCCATGAGAAAGGTCAAAGAATGAATGCATCGACAAAGAAATTCGTACTGATCGCGGCAGCCGTCCTAATCATCACCGCCGCAATAAAACTGTTAAAAGGAGCGTGAAATGGGCTTTTTGAATATCAAATTTTTAATATCCATTGGCGTCGCTTTGCTGATAGCTCTAGGTGGCGCGGGGATTGAAATATGGCGGCTAAATGGCGCAGTTTCAAGCGCAAAAGCCGAAACGCAAGATGCTAAAGACAAGCTGGAAAAAGAGAAAACGAAGCTAGCTCTCAAAGAGGCGGAAAGCCAAATTTATGCGGCAAATCTCTCCGAGTGCAACTCCAAGATCTCTGCGCAAAACGAAGCTATCAAAAGCATGGCTCTAGATATGAAACAGATCCGCCAAAGCCAAGCGGGGCTGAGAAAAGAGCTACAAGCCAAATACGAGAGCATGGAGCCTCCGCCAAAAGACAGCGGATGCGAAAAGAAACTGGGATACTACGAAAGGCTATTTAGGGGGCTAGGAAAATGAAGATAGAAAAAGCGATCGAATTTGTCCTTATTTGCGGCTTGATCATTATACTTTGCGGTTGCGCAGGCGCTGAGCCACGGATTATAGCACGCACCCAATACCAAGACGTGGACAAACCCGTGCGCTGCAACGTAGAATTGCCGCCAAAGCCTAGCTTTGATGAGAGCGATCCATCGACCGCCGGAGCCGTAGCGGCATATCACGAAGAGGTCGAAAGGCTGCTTTTACTGTGCGTAGGAGAAAAGCCGTGAGCGAACTGGTTATGAGGAAATTTAGAAACTTCGGGCTCACCAAAAAAAGGATACTCGAGATAGTTCTATCAGTCCTGCTCGCCTTGATTTTCGGGGCGGTGATGGGATGAGCTGGATCGACAAAGAGTACTGGTACCTACTTTGGGTATTGCTAGTGGGACTCATTGGCGGGGCCTTGGGACTGCTCGACGACGACGGAAAACCAAGAAAACATCGCACGAGATGGGCGTTTCTTGCTGCCACTCTTACCGCGGCGTTTCTTTGCGGGGCAACGTTCTCGATAATTAAATTTCTTATACACGATATTGAATTTTCGCTAGGCGTCGGGGGCATTGTAGCATTTATGGGTGGAGGTTGGGTGCGTAGAAAGATCGACAAAGCCGCCAACAAGAAGATAGAAAGCCTAGGCGGAGATAGCGGCGGCTTGGCAAAGAGCGAATACGAAGAGGAGCTAAAATGAGGGACGACGAGATACTGGAAAGCATGCAAGCAAGGCGCACGCGCTGCATCGTTTATACGAGAGTGATGGGCTACCACCGCCCGGTAGAGAGTTTTAACGTCGGTAAAAAAGGCGAGCATAAGGAGCGCGTAAAATTTAAAGAAAGGATAAAAAATGAAACTTACGATACGCAGATATAAAGACATCGAAGACGGAACGATCGGGAAATTTGAGCTAGTGGGTGTAAATACCGTGCTGATGACGGGCTATACGCTAGAGTCAGCAGGACCCGATACCACCGAGCGAGGCAAAGATAGGCGCATACCTGCGGGACTTTATAGTGTGGTGTGGCACAAGTCGCCAAAATTTAACCGCGTGCTACCGGTGCTGCATAATGAGCGAGTAGCGAAAGATCGCTATATCGAGATACATGCGGGCAACTATCCAAAGCATACCGAGGGCTGCATACTGGTAGGCAAGTGGGCGAACGACGAGGGAGTATTTGAGAGCGTCAAAACGCTAGAAGCTTTGCTTAGTTTTATCCAGGGCAAGAGCATTGAAGTGGAGATTATTAACGATATAAAATGATATTTTAAAAGCCTTTTAAAAGGGAGTTTAAAAGGTAAAAATTTACGTTAGAAATCAAAGTGAAAAATCGCCGTTTTTAATCCACTTTGATTTTAAGCGTAAATTCACTTTGATTTGAAAAGCGGTTTTACAGAATCAAAAGTTAAAGATAAAAGTATAACAAAAAATATCGCTCTAATGATAGCATTTTTAATAGTAGAATTTTGTAATCTTTTTTATAAGCTTAATAGAAACGAAAAAGAGAGAATACAGCATCTTAACGAAATAGATAAGATAAAAAAAGAGATTAGCCATCATATTGAAGTAGTAGAATATCTACTGGATGAATATATACCAAATAATCCATTAATACTTTCTGTTGAAGAAAGGGAAATTTTAGAGACATTAAGAATACCAACTTCAAATAGTTTAAAAACCATTAAAACAATAGCACTTCAAGGATGTTCAAACTACAAAGAGATGTTAAAAGATGCTTACAAAACGCCTGCTAAAATGAATTTCTTTTCAGGAATTAGTATGGAGAAAAAATACGAAAATAGAAGAGATCTTACAGAGCATTATCAAAAACATTTTCTTAGAATTGCTGAAATATACAATCTTCCAAAAGAAGAGTTTGAAAGAAATGAGCTTTTAAATGTTTTAAAAAAATTTGTGAAAAAAACTCATTTTACATCATAAAATATCTCCATGCGTTATTCTCAAAATTGTTTTTAGTTTTTAAAAATAAAATTGTTTAAGGTTTTTCTCATTATGCAATAAAATACTCCAAATCAAAATTAAAAGAGGAGTATTTACAATGTTAGTCACTTCAAACAATACGAACACCACACCACTACCAACACCTCAAAGTTTAGCTGATGAATGGATGACCCCCGAGCAATTAGAAGCAGAAATCGGCTTGAACATAGCAGCCCAGGAGCGTATGCGCATGAGAAAACGACAGCTGGGCGATAAAAACCCATTACCGTTTAGTAAATTTGGCAGAGTGATACGCTACAGCAGAAAAAGAATTAATGAGTGGCTATTAAATAACGAACAAAAGGGATAAACCCTTGTCTAGCTTTTTAAGGGCAAGACAAGGAACTATAATAATAAGTGAGACGATTATTATACCCTTTGCCCATAAAAAGTCAAGAAAATCCTAATCTAATCTCTTAAAAAGGATAGACTATGAGACATTATGGAAACGGTAGCCGGGCCAACGAATATAGGCTAGGGATAGACAGCGAAAAAGAGATCAAAGAAGCCAAAGAATTCTTGCGGCAAAGAGAGCTGGAGCTAAGAGTGGCAAAGGGGCGAGAGGAAAAAGAAGCTAGAGCCCGCGAACTAGCCAAGCTCGAGGCCGAGCTGCGCGATTTGATAGGGGCTTGATATGGATATTTTACAAGCTCAAAGACAAAGGCTAACAAAAGCCCTACAAAATGATAAAAAAGGCGTGTTTGGTAAAATTTACAAATCTTACGATAGACGCTTTTTTGATAGTTTTAGCGGCCTTGATACCCTAGTAGGCTTTTTAGGGCTAAATACCAAAAATAAAATCACTCTGATACTACAAAACGACAAAGGCCACTTTATGCGCGTTTTGGATTATGCTAATTGCGAGCTATACAATGAGCTTTACTCGCAAAGCGATCCGTTTAGAAGCGGAAACGCCAATATCTGCATCCAAAAGATAACGGGCAGGCGCGTATTGATGGTAAGCGGAGCTTATCAGGATGCGCCTTTATTCGAGATTTTAGGCTTTGATTATCTATGTTTCAAAGATGAATTCGAATTTAGCGCAGGAGTTAAATTTACAGAGGCCCTAAAGGCCTATCAGGGCAAAAAGATTATACTTTTTGATAGACGCTTAAACGATGCGACTAAGGAAATTTTGAACAAAGAGCTAGATGCCGATGTGCAGCTAGTGGGCTCGTATTTTTACGAGTTTATAAGGTTTAGTGCCAATGACAACAAGCACTATGAGAACAAATTTAAAAATATACTAGACGGATTAATAAAGGAGAATTAGTATGTCGTTTGCAGATAGATACGAACCTGAAACAAAAGCCTCGCCTAGCCAAAAAGCGAGGGAAGCTAGGCGAAAGGACTTCAACTATGAGAATGAAGAGATTATACCCAAAGAAACTAAACCTAGCACCGAGAAGATTGAAGAAATTACAAAAGAAGAAAGCGATAGGTTAAAGCGTAGGTATATGTCGCAGTTTGATTTTGGTATTGGCTGGCTTAATGACTATACCGGTCTTTTAAAAAAATCACTTCCTAGCACATATCCCCAAATAGAACTAAAAGCGATCCAAAATCTCGCTTTTTTACTATCGCATGGCGGCCTTAGAGTGGGCGGTTTTTATATGCTTGATCTAAGCGATAGCGGAGTGGGAAAAGGTATAAATTTTAGCACTCAGAACAAGCTACTATTTGATCCCATACGTAGATCGGATCGTGAAGCAAGGCAGGAGCAAAAAGACAGAATAAGGCAAATGATTGAAGATAAGGAAATTTCAAAGGCAGATGCAGATAAAAAATATAAACTCATAGGTAGCATTCACGAGAAAAATACTAGCCTGGAAGGGTTATGCCAGTGCTTTGAAACCACAAAAACGCAAATACTAGAGATGGAAGAACTAGGAAATACCCTAAAAATGGATAAAGACGCAATAATTGACTTTATAGTATCGGCACATGGAAAGGATAGGATAAAGACGCCTAGCCAAAAAATTAATGCCTATGCGGAGCCTTACATAGAACAAGCCAACTTCTTTTTTTATGCCGATACAAACCTGGCCTATTTATCATCCAAACAGCTTATGCACCATTTAGAGGGCGGCTTTTTTAACCGTTGTATTATGGTTTATTGCGAAGATGAGCTAGACTATAAGGATACGCAAATAATTCCTATTCCGGCACATAAAGAAAATGAATGCATGGAATTATCTAGCGAGATTTACGAATTTGCAAAAGAATTTTCAGGATATGAAATAAATAGAAACTACCTAGCCACTAATGATATTTTGATTAATTTTGCAAAAGGGGTTAGGGCTGCCGAGCAAGAGAGCAATAGGCTATACAAGCAAAGTAATAGCACGATATATAAGGTTATGAGTCTAGCAAACAGAAGAACAACCTATAATCTAAGCTCTATTATTATAACGTTGCACTACTTGCAAGAATTTACCAAATACAGAGACTGCAAAAAAAGCAACAAAGAGTATAAATTTGAACACTTAGTATCCAATGAGACGGTAAAAAAAGGAATTGAGTTTTTAAGAGGGTATCTTGATTTTAGCCCATTAATCGACAAGATCACAAACACAACCGTATCTGATAAATTAGAACTAGCGGATAAAATATTAGATTTTGTAAAAAAACAGAGGTTACCCATGGGTGCAAGAGAAGTTTATAGAAAATTCAATATGACAAAAAACGAGCTAATAAACCTAACCAAGTCAAAATTAAAAATAGAGAATGGGAATATCATATCTATTATTTAGAATTTGTATGACACTATGACAAAATGACCGCTAAGCCCGTATTCTAGGGGGTTAGTGTGTCATAATTCAGTCTATGACAGCCTATGACAATATGACAGAGACTATAAAATTGTCATAGTGTCATAAGGTGTCATAACATAATTTATGACAATCAAACGCCGTATTTTAGGGAGCTGGCGAGTAATTTGTCATAGTGTCATAACTTTTTTGGGTTTTAGATTTCAATCTAAATAGTTTTTAGAAGTAGAAACGTCAAAGTATAAATTTTATATGCAGATCGTTTAATTCTTCCTCCGTAACGTGCTTAAGATCGCTAAGGCGTATTTCATAGCCTCTTTGATACATTTCTTTCACGCTTTTAAGCTCGGCATCGTGCAAAGCGCTATTTCTAGCCATATTTTTGTAGACTCTATAAGCTACAAACGTAACGAGCAGAAAAACAAATACGCTAGCGTTTTGCGGGAAGTAAAACATCAAATATCCTTTTGTTTATCAAATTCCGTTTTTACGACGTCATAGAAGTTTTTAAATTTGTAGTTTTGTATCCAGCTATCGACCCAAGCCGGAATAGGTCTATTTTCATCATTCCAATTATTTACAGTCATATAAGAAATTCCGCACATGTCGGCAAATTCTTTTTTTGTTATATTTAGTTTTTTTAATTCTTCACTAAATCTCTCTTTATTCATTTTTAACTCCATATCTCAATTAGTTGTATTATTCTATAAAATTATTGCTAAAAGTTGTATTAAGTATTGACTTATATCGTAAAATGTTGTATAATTAAATCATAAATACAACAAAATACTTTTAAAGGAGCCCAGATGACACTAAGTTTTGACGATGCATTAGACATAGAAAACGAATTGCCTGATGCACTTTGCGCAATAGCATACCTCGTAGAGGCTTTGCCGCATTATCAGAAAGCCGTAGGAACGAACGAGAAAGCGGAGCAGAACGTAAACTATTTTCTATCTACGCTAATAGGCGGAGCCGCAATAGCCACCCAAGGCTACATTGACGAGAAAACGAAAGGAGTGAAGAAATGAAACTCGTATTTGAAATAAATGACGAACTAGACCTGGCGGACGAAGTACCAAGTGCGCTAAGCAACATCAGCACGCTAGTATTAGCTTTGCCGCACCTCCAAAAGGCTACAAATATGAATAGCGACGTGATGATAAATGCGGGCTATTTTTTAAGCGGCGTTATTGATGATATTGCGGAGGCCGTAACCCAATATGCAGAAAAGAAGCTAACCGAAAAAAGAGGAGGCAAAGAAATGATTTTAGTCCATACCGACACCCGTATCACAGAGCTAGAGGAGCAAGTCAGATTTTTAAAAGATAGATTTGAAAACCTGCAAAGAGCCGTAAGGGCTGCGCATTTAGGCTTTAAAACTATCGACGAACTAGCAGATGAAGCCCATGCGCTTAACCAGGGTATTTTTTGGGATTATGTAGAAAACGCGGATCAGGAGAGCGAAAACCAAGAACAAAGAGAGGAGATAAAGAAATGATTTTGTTTACACCAAAAGACGGCAGCAAAGAGAGCTTTAATAAGTTACTTGCAGAACGAGCGGGCGGGGTGGACAACTTGTCGCATAAGGCTATTTACGACGTAGCATACGAGCTTTATTGCTCGCTAGCTTGCGTAACCGACAAAAAAGAAGCTTTAAAAATAATGCTTGAGGCCACAACCGACGAACTCAAGGGACTCAGACTAGAGATAATTGACCTAAAAGAACGCATAGAGGAGTTGGTAGACGAGAAAATAGAGCTATCCAAGCAGCTGCTTGAGCTTAGAATAGATAATGCGACCGATGAGGGAAGCGAAGAGATGGAAAAACTATTACAAGGAGATTAATGATGAAAAATATGAATGCCTTTTACGAAGCCAGCAGGGTGGCTTTATCAAAGAATAACCCGCAAATTTTTAACCCTAGGCGTATGGACGAAGAGGGACGGTTAATTATACGGATAGACGAGAATAAAATAGAGCGCGAGCTAGCCTCTATTTTTTACAGAGATAGACCAGAATACTTAAAGGAGTTTTGTCTCCAGACGTTAGAGTTTATCGAGGCGCTAGAGGTCAATAAAAGATATTACGATTTTTTCCTAAACGACAAAGAGGATACGGATGAGCTAACCGACGAGGAAAGAACATTCATAAGCGAGATGATAGAAACTATTAGCATAACGCAGGCGAGCCTAAAAAGCTTTTTGGATAAATGGGCAAATCCTTGGGCGAACGTGCCGGACGTTGAGGAACAGCGCAGGTATTTAGATGAGTTTTTGAAAAAGCAGGCAAATTAAGTTTATCAAAGGGGGCGAATTTGCCCTCTTGAATAAGCCTAATTCTAAATGAACGACCCTACCGGCTTTGTAGATATGGGAAGCGCACTAGGGAAGCGATATTGTCCTAGCTAGGATCAGCCCTGATGCAGGGTTTTAAAATAAGAGATTAGATTAGGGTTAAAAATACCCTAATCTACTTTTCAATATTTAATATAATGCCTATATATAGAGATTTTATTATATTTAGTATTGAAAACTTTACAATAAAAAGCTATAATAGGCTTTATGATAACCGTACTTTTTACTAATCAGCCCTGCCGGACCTGCGACGAAGTTATACAAGATAAATCTATGCTATGGCTTAACGAAAACGGGAAAAGAGTTATGGGCATAAATATAAAATTCGTAGCCGCCATCATTAAAGACGGTAAGATCGTGGAATATCCAAATATTAGGAAGCTAGGAGATGAAGACGATTTTTAATTTTTTCAAAAGAAAACCCAAGCCGCAAGAATTTAGCTTGATCGCTAATCAAAACACATTTGGAGCATTCGGCGGCGATGCATACTCAAGCGACATTTACAGAGGGGCGATCGATGCGATAGCAAGGAACGCCGCAAAACTCAAAGGCTCG
>NZ_CALKTQ010000348.1 GCF_937997465.1 uncultured Campylobacter sp.
TGGTCGCTGGTTCGAATCCAGCATCCGGAGCCATATATACTCAACAATCCTTTTCAAATCCCGATATTTCAAGAACCTTAAGTTTGCTTAGTTTTATAAAATTTGTTCCCTATTTGTTCCCTATTTGTTCCCGAAATTTTTTAATATTCCAATTTCTCGTCATGTTTTCTAAATCAATCTAAGATGCCTTATTTTTAAAAACATGAAAATAAGTTTTTACTCTAAAATATTCTAAAGAACCATAGGGCATTAAAAATTTTTCAAAAACTACCCAAAAACCACTCAAAATAGCAAAAGGAGAAAAATAATATGCTTAATGAACTATATAACGACGTAGAGTACAAAACACTTCTCGAGCATATAGCCAATCAATACAAAGGACAAGCGGTGCTAAATAGACAACAAACGGCTAAACTTCTTAGTGTTGGCACGTCGACTCTTGATTTGCGCATATCGTAGGGCAAGGATATCCCTCACTATATTAAAATGGGCGGTGCAATGAATTCTCGTATGGCGTTTGCGATCTCGTCAAATTTAAGCGAGTTTTTGTTGTTCTTGGCTACTACTAAATTTAAGCGGATTGAAACCGACCCAAAATAATAAAGCCTTACAAGCTAAACTAAATAAATTTAGCTTGTAAGCGGTTAAATTTAAAACGGATATTTGTGATTTCCCATGCCTTCGACGGTGATCCATTTTAGCTCGGTCATCTCCTCGATAGAAAAATGCCCGCCCTCGCGACCAAGCCCACTCATTTTTACTCCGCCGAAGGGAATATGCGCCTCGTCTTGCAATGAAGGGCCGTTTACGTGCAGCATCCCCGTTTCTATTTCCTCGGCGCAGCGCAGATAGTCCGCGACATTTTGAGTGATGACAGTCGCGCTTAGTCCATAATCCGTACTATTAGCTAGTTCTATGGCCTCATCTAAATCTCGCGCTTTGATAATAGCCGCAACCGGCCCAAAAGCCTCGGTTGAAAAGATTTTCATATCAGTCGTAACGTCTGCAACGGTGGTCGGCATATAAAAGTTGTTTTTGCTCGTGCCACCTGTTAGTATCCGCGCGCCTTTTTTCTTTGCGTCGAGAATTAAATCATCGATAAATTCGCATTGTTTACGCTCGATAAGCGGCCCGATAATAGTGCGCGCATCGGTCGGATCGCCGACTTGTAAAATTTTAACTTTTTCCGTAAATTTGGAAACGAAATCGTCATAAATTTTTTCATGCACTATGATGCGCGAGCCTGCCATACAAATTTGACCTTGGTGCATAAAGATACCGAAAAACGCGGTATTTACGGCATAGTTAATGTCCGCATCTTCGAGAACCAGAACGGGACTTTTTCCACCTAGCTCAAGGGTGCATTTTTTCATATTTTTCGCCGCGCTTTGAGCTATATGCCTACCGACCTGGGTCGATCCCGTAAATGTTATCATGGATATACGCTTATCTTCTTGAAATGTTTCGCCAAGCACCTCTTTTGAGCACGGAATGATATTTAGCACGCCGGCCGGCAAACCGGCCTCTTGCAGGATTTCGCCGAATACCAAACCGCAAACGGGCGTGTTTGATGATGGTTTTAATACAAAGCTATTTCCCGCCGCTATGGCAAAGGCAAATTTTTTACTACTTAGAATCATTGGCGCATTAAACGGCGAAATTCCGGCGATCACTCCCCGCGGACGACGAATAACATACGAAAAAACCCCGTCGTCGTTTGAAACGAAAATTTGTCCGGTCACGCGTCTAGCCTCACCCGCCGCAACGCGGAATATATCGCTAACGACGCTAATTTCAAAGTTGCATTTTGCGATCGTCGAGCCGCTTTCTCGTATCAATATGCCCCCTAATATCATCTGCTCTTCTTTCAAAAATTTCAGCCGCCCTTAAAAGCACGGCTTCCTTTTCGCGAGGAGTTGTTTTTGCCCAAAGCTTTTGCGCTTTATGCGCGCTTGCGATGGCTAGTTCGATATCTTCCTTGCTAGCCATATGCGCTTTGGCAAACACCGAACCGTCGGCGGGATTTATGCTATCTACGATAGTGCCGGCGCTTGAGCTTACATACTTGCCGTCTATATATAGTTTGTACTCTTTCACGATATTTTCCTTGCCAGATTTTAAAGCTTGATTATATACTAGAAATTTTTACCGTATATTAAATTTGCTCAGTTTCCAGAAAGACCCTGCGGGCAAAGCTCTCCGCCTAGCTCATCCGTGTCGTCGATGCAAAGTAGAAATTTAAATTTCATTTTAAAAACCTCGATTTTTAAGTCAAATTTAACTATGCGTGAAATAAAATTAACTTTTTATATTTTAATAATATTAACTTCGTTCAAAACGTATTTTACAAAATATATAATAAAAATTTCATTTTCAAGGAGTTGCTAATGAAAAGGATTGGCCTGATCGCCTGCTGTGTTGCGATGGCGCTACACGGCGAAGTATTTACGCTAGGACAAGTCGAAGTCGTAGAAAAGGTCGGTGGCGTGCAAAAAAAGCGACACGAATATCATTGTCTTAGACGAGCAAAAGTTGCAACGAGACGAGATAAAGCGTCTCTCGGAGGTCGCTTACAGCACGCCTGGCGTTTACGTAGATAAAAAAGGTCCGCGCGCAGAGCAAAATTTCTACGTTCGCGGCTTTGACGCGCGCAGAGTGCCGCTTTATATCGACGGTATTCCCGTTTATGTCCCGTATGACGGCAATGCGGACTTTGGACGATTTACGACATTTGATCTAAGCCAAATCAACATCTCAAAAGGCTCTAGCTCCGTGCTCTACGGCCCAAATACGATGGGCGGCGCGATAAATTTGATCACTAAAAACCTACAAAAGAGCTTGAAGGTAGCGTCGGTTACGGCTTTGAGACGGGCAAAAACGCCAAGACCTACGGCAACAATATTGATTTTAACATCGGCACCAAGCAAGAGCTATTTTACGTACAAGCCGGCGGCAGCTATATGGAGGATGCGGGCCAGCAGATGTCTCATGACTTTAAACCGGGCGTTACTCGCAACGAAGACGGCGGCAGACGCGATAACTCCGTACAGCGCGATAAGAAATTTAATATAAAATTCGGCTTCACGCCAAATGAGACCGACGAATACGCGATCGCCTATATCAATCAAAAAGGCGAAAAAGAGCAGCCGTACTATACGGGCCGTTACGCCAGATATAACATGGCAAAACGCTTCTGGGAATGGCCGAAATGGGATAAAGAAAGCATATATTGGCTATCTCATACGCAGTTTGAAAACAGCCTATATATAAACACCAAAGCCTTTTACGACAAATTTGTAAACGACCTAAACGGCATCAAGCCCGCGATGTTTAACAGCCACTACCGCGATAAAGGCTACGGACTGGGTACTGAGATAGGCGGCGATATCGGTGATAGAGATACACTAAAATTTGCGGTTAACTATAAATTTGACGAGCACAAAGAGCATGACGACGGCGAGCCTGTGCAGACGTATCAGGATAAAACCTACAGCTTTGCGCTAGAAAACACCTACAAATTTACCGATTTTACGCGGCTGATTTTAGGCGTGAGCTACGATACTAGAGATGCGATCAAGGCTCAAGAATACGGCAAGATAACGTCTGCTACAAACACACTCTACGACTTTGAGGTCGCCAAACGCCACGCCTTTAACTACCAAGCTGCGATCAAGCACAGCTTTGACGGAAACGACGAGCTTAGCGTTAGCTTTGCTAAAAAGACATATTTTCCTAGTATGAAAGAGCGCTACTCAAAACGTTTCGGCCGCAACGAGCCAAATCCATACCTAAAGCCTGAGGTCGCCAATCACTACGAGGTCGGCTATCAAAGAAGCTTCGGCGAGGGTTTGAGACTGGAGACCGCGCTATTTTACTCTAAGGTTAAAGACGCTATCGGCGAGCATAACATTATCGTAGGCGGCAAAAAGCTAGCTCAAGCCATAAACGTCGATAAAGCCGAATACAAGGGCTTTGAGCTTGGCGCGACCTATTTTGCAGGGCAAAATTTGGAGCTAGGCGGCAACTATACCTATATCAGCGCGAAATATAAAAGCGGCGCCGATAGCAGAGTTTACGACATACCTAAACACAAGGCTTTTGCTTACGTAGACTATAAAATTGTGCCTAAATTTAGCATTTACGCATCGCAGTATATGATCTCGAGCCGTTACTCAAACTCTTACGAAGTAACAAAACTTGCGGGCTTTGGCGCAACAAACGTCAAATTTATCTACAAACCTACCGAAAGCCTAAGCGTAGAGGCTGGCATATCAAATTTGTTTGATAAAAACTACGAGTATAGAGAAGGCTATCCGGAAGAAGGAAGGGTATTTTTCACCAATTTAAGATATAAATTCTAATTAGAATTTTCAAGGCGGATCGCTCCAAAAAGGAGTCGGTCCGCATAAAATTTGACTCTATTTATATAATAAAATCTATTTTAAAATTTCTTTAGCTATACTTTACAAAATCATTTAAAGGCGAAAAATGTTTAAAAAAATTCTGTTGTTTTTCTTTGCGTTTTTGGGCTTTTGCTTTGCGATGACGCCCGAGCAGATCAAAGACTACATCGCCTAAAACAGCGAAAACATAACGCAACTACAAGGCACTCCGACTAAAATTTACGCGAGCTCGCCGCCGCTTTTATATATGCTTTACGCGCTTGATCCCGCTAAAATCAGCGGCACGAATTTCGAGTGGAACAACTACGAGCGACCCTACGTCAAAAAAGAGGTGCAAGAGCAGCCCGTCGTGGGCGGCTTTTTCGGTCAGGGTAAAATTCCAAACGTCGAGATGCTGCTACGCCTAAATCCCGATCTCATCCTCGTAAACACAAGCTCGCGCAACACCAAAAAGATGAGCGAGGTCTTCGGCTCTATCAAAAAACCGATGCTCTATCTAAGCGCGGTGCAGCTCGAGGATTATCTGGACGGGTTTGAAATTTTAGGCGAAGTGACGGGCAAGCAGGAGCGCGCTGCACTTCTCGTAAACTACGCGCAAGAGTCGCTAAATTTGACCGCGCAAATCGAGGAGTACATCAAGAAAAACAACCTGCAAAAGGTAAAAATTTACTACGCGCAGGGCAGCGACGGGCTAGCTACCGAGTGCGAGGGCTCGTGGCACGCGACGCTCATCGAGCGAGCCGGTGCGCAGAACGTGCATAAGTGCAGCGAGGATCCAAACGCCAAATCTTTCGGACGCGTAAAGATCAGCTTCGAGCAGCTCATTAAATACGATCCGGACGTCATCCTCATCTACGAAAAAGAGCTGTTTGATAAAATTTACGGCGATCCGAAGTGGCAGCTGCTGGGCGCGGTAAAAAACAAAAAAGCCTACTACATCCCGCGCGAGCCCTTTTCGTGGTTTGACCGCCCGCCTTCGTTTATGCGGTTTTTGGGGCTAAAATGGCTGATAAATTTGGCCTACCCAGAGGCGTTTAAATTTGACATAGTCCGCGAAACGCGCGAGTTTTACAAGCTATTTTTGGATTTTGAGCTTACAGATGCGCAAATTTATAAAATTTTAGGACGGGGTGCGGAGTGAGTAAAGAAAAATGAGCAAAAAGGCGTTTGTGTTTTTAGCCCTGCTGCTGGCGCTTTGCGTCGCAGGCTCGCTACTGCTGGGCAAATACGGCTTTAGCGCGGGCGATTACGCGCGCTACGTTACGGCGCTGTTGTGGGGTGAAAGCTTAAAAGATTTCGAGGTCATGCACACGCTCTTGCTTGAAATTCGCCTGCCGCGCATACTTGCCTGCGTGCTCATCGGCGCTAGCCTCGCGATCAGCGGCGCGGGCTTTGGCGCAGCGGTGGGGATGTTTTTTAAGCTCAATGAATACCTCATCCAGCTTAGCACCTTTGGCTTCGGCTTTCTCGCCGTGGCAGTGGCGCTCGGCATCTCGGCGCTGTATTCGCGTAGCGGTAGCGTCATCGTGCTGGTTCTGGGCGGCGTCATCAGCGGCTCGCTCTTTACCTCGCTACTCTCGGTGCTAAAATACGCCGCAGACCCGAGCGACGCGCTTCCTGCGATCACCTATTTTTTGATGGGCAGCCTGGGCTTTGCGTCCAAAAGCTTTATTCAAATTTCGATCCTGCCGATGTGCGCGGGCGTTTTACTGCTGGCGCTTAGCGGCAAATACCTAAACGCGCTAAGCCTTGGCGAAGAGGAGGCAAAGAGCCTGGGCGTAAATACGACGCGGGTTAAAATTTTCATCATCCTAGTCGCCACCTTCGTTAGCGCGCTTAGCGTGACGATCGCGGGCATCATCGGCTGGATCGGGCTTATCGTGCCGCATATCGCGCGCTTTATCTTCGGCGCCGACAACCGCGCGGTTCTGGCGAGCTCGGCGATGATCGGTGCGATATTTCTGCTATTTTGCGACAGCTTCTCGCGGCTCATTTTTACCTTTGAGATCCCCATCGGCATCGTGACCTCGCTGTTTGGCATTCCGATGTTTATCATCGTGCTTCGCCGCGCCAAGAGGAGCTTTTGATGCGAGAAAATTTGATAGAAGTGCGAAATTTACGCTTCTCCTACCGCGATAAGCCCGTGCTAAAGGGCATCAGCTTTGATGTCGCGACGGGCGATACGCTAAGCGTCCTAGGCGCTAACGGCAGCGGCAAAAGCACCCTGCTTCGCATAATGCTCGGGTTTTTAAAATTTGAGGGCGAGGTGCTAATCGCAGGCAAAAGCGTGCGCGACTACGGTAAGCGCAAGCTCGCCTCCCTCGTCGCCTACGTGCCGCAGACGCACGCGCCCTCATATGACTACAGCGTCTTTGACGTCGCGCTGATGGGTGCGCTGTGCAGGACGCCGATGTTTTGTAGCTTTAGCGCGGCGGATAAAAAGCTAGCCGAGCAGGCGCTGGAAAAGATGGGCATCGCACATCTAAAAAACGCGCCCTACACAAAGGTCAGCGGCGGCGAGCGGCAGCTGGCGTACATCGCGCGCACGCTGGTTCAGGGCGCGAAAGTGATCTTTATGGACG